>JALFGP010000132.1 GCA_022777205.1 Rikenellaceae bacterium | reverse complement strand
TGGCTACCCTTGCCTAATGGACTACTACGTTCAATTGCACAGAGTGTAAGGAACCGCCGTATGCCGAACGGCACGTACGGTGGTGTGAGAGGTCGGAAAACGAAAGTGGGAAGAAAACTTTCGTTTTCCTCCTACTCGATTATGGGGCAGGAGGATTACTTAGTGCCGAAAATGCGGTCACCTGCATCTCCGAGGCCCGGAACGATGTAGGCGTTCTCATTGAGGCGCTCGTCCACCGCAGCTACGTATATGTCCACGTCTGGATGCATCTCCTGCACTTTCTTGATGCCTTCCGGAGCTGCCACGAGGCACATCAGCCTGATGTTGGTGCAACCCCTCTTCTTGAGCATAGTCAGCGCATCCACCGAACTTCCTCCTGTTGCAAGCATAGGGTCAGTCACTATTACCAGCCTTTCCTGAATGTCTTCGGGCAACTTGCAATAATATTCTATCGGCTCGTGGGTCTCCTCATTGCGGTAGAGTCCGATATGTCCCACCTTGGCCACCGGAATGAGCGTCAGCATCCCGTCCAGCATACCCATACCGGCACGAAGTATCGGCACAATAGCCAGTTTGCGGCCAGAAACCTTCGGGGAACTCATCTTGCATATCGGAGTTTCTATTTCCTTGTAGGTCAGGGGCAAATCCCTCGTGATTTCATACCCCATAAACAGGGAAATCTCAGTAAGCAGTTGTCTGAAATCCTTGGATCCGGTGTTCTTGTCCCTCATTATGGTCAGCTTGTGCTGAATCATTGGGTGGTCGATGATGTGTACAGTGCTCATATTTTTAGTTATTAGAATTCTCGAAAGCGGTGCAAAATTAGGCAAAAATTTCCTATTTTTGCGCCTTCAAATCCAATAATATCGTATATGGTCAAGGTATTCTGCAAAAACACCGGGACTTTCAAGGAATTTCAGGAAGGTACCACTCTGCTCGATGCTCTCAAAGAATTCGACCTCGGAGAGACTGACTCTCAATCCAATCCTGTCCTCGCGGCTATCGTCAACAATGTCGTTCAGGGACTCCGTTTCAAACTCTACAACAACAAAGACGTGGAATTCGTCAATTACCGCAGCTACAGCGGACGTGGAGTTTACACCCGTTCCCTCTGCTTCATTTTCACCAGGGCAGCCAACGATGTTTTCCCGGGCAGCAGAATATTCCTTCGCCGGCCCATCTCCAAGGGCTATTTCTGTGCGGTCGTAAAACCTGACGGCAGCGATGTCTCACAGGAGGGGCTCGAACGCATCAAGGCCCGGATGAATGAACTCATAGCCGCTGACCTGCCTTTGTACAGGCTTGAAGTACAGGCTTCCGAGGCCATCAAGACCTTCAGCAGAGCCGGCAGGACCGATGTTGTGAGACTTATCGAAACCACACAGCCCGTCTATGTGAATTATTACAAGATGGGCAATACCTGCGACTATTATTACAATACCCTCGTCCCGTCCACATCCTACATAAAGCTTTGGGATTTAAGGAAATACCGCAATGGTCTCCTGCTTATGGTTCCTGACAGACACCATCCCGACCAGCTCGCTCCCTTCTTCGAGCAACCCAAGACTTTCGATGTGTTCGCAGAAAACATACGCTGGAACGCCATTATGAAGCTGGACAATGTGGGAGACGTGAATGTGGCCTGCCAGAAGGGGCGTGCAAGCGAACTGATTCAGGTGGCGGAGGCCTTGCAGGAGAAGAAGATAGTGCAGATTGCCGAGGAAATTGACCGCCGTTTCCATTCAGATTCCAAGGTGCGTCTGGTGCTCATAACCGGCCCGACCAGCAGCGGCAAAACCACCTTCTGCAAGAGGCTCAGTGTCCAGCTCAAGTGCTGCGGACTGCATCCTATATCCTTCTCCACAGACGACTATTTCGTGAACCGTCTTGACACTCCGAAACTTCCGGACGGCAACTACGATTTCGACAATTTCGACACGGTGGACCACGTTGCCCTGCAGAAAGACATACTCAAACTGCTTGACGGTGAGACAGTTCAGGTGCCGGAATACAATTTCGTTACCGGAATCCGGGAATACAACGGCAAGACTCTCAAACTGGAAGAGGATACCGTCCTGCTGGTCGAGGGTATCCACGCCCTCAATCCGCGGCTCACGGACCAGGTGCCTGCCTCAGTCAAGTTCAGCATCTTCATCAACACCATCACCTCCATCTCCCTGGATGACCACAACTGCATCCCTACCAGCGACAACCGTCTGCTCCGTCGCATTGTGCGCGACTACAACAAGGGAGCCTTCGGCCCGAGGGAGACCATCAGCAACTGGCCTAATGTCAGGCGGGCTGAGGTGAAGTGGATATATCCTTTCCAGGAATATGCCGACGTGCTGTTCAATTCAGCATATCTTGTGGAGTTCGCAGTGCTCAGACCGCACGCAGAACAAATACTCCGGACCATTCCGAAGAACTGCCCGGAGTATTGCGAGGCTCACCGCCTGCTCGGTTTCCTTGAATATTTCAATCCCGTATCGGACAAGGACGTGCCTGCCACATCTCTGTTGAGAGGATTTATCGGAGGCAGTTCCTTCTAGTCTTTCAACCATTTGTCCAGCCAGGAGAAATAGCTCCTGTGCCAGTAGAGGGCGTTCTGAGGTTTCAGAATCCAGTGGTTTTCCTCCGGGAACACCAGCAACTCCGAAGGAACGCCCATCATCTGTGCGCAGTTGAAGGCTGCCATACCCTGGTCATAAGGTACGCGGAAGTCAGTTCCTCCGTGGATGACCAGCAAAGGAGTATGCCATTTGTGGATGAGCTTGTGTGGGGAGTTTGCATAGTGGCGGCGTGCGGTGGCGTTGTCGTCCCAAGGTGCTCCTCCGTTGTCCCATTGAGGGAACCACATTTCCTCCGTAGTCATATACATATGTTCCTGATTGAAAATGCCGGCGTGCGCAATGAAAGCGTCATAGACATTTCCGTGTATGCCGCAGAGGTAGTAAACTGAATAGCCGCCGTAACTTGCACCGCAGGCTCCCATTTTGCCTACGTATGGTTCATCCTTAAGTTCCTTTGCTGCAACAAGATAGTCCTGCATATTGAGCCCGCAGTAGTCTCCCGAAATCTGTTCGCACCATTCCTGTCCGAAGGCTGTGGTGCCCCTCCTGTTAGGAAGCACGACCACATAGCCCTGGGAGCACATCAGCCTGTAGTTCCATCTGTAGGACCAGCTCTGGCTTATGGTGCCCTGCGGACCGCCGAGGCAGATTTCTATTGCGGGGTAAACTTTGTTCTCGTCAAAATCCGGCGGCAGCATCACCCAGGTCAGCATATCTTTGCCGTCCACAGTCTTTATCATTCTCTTTTCGCAACGGTGCTCCTTCAGACGGCTCAGTATGTGCTCGTTTTCAAGGGTTACGGGTTCAAGTTTGTCTCCATTGATGGCCACGAGTTCAGTAGGGAAGTCCATACTCTGCCAACTCGTGTAAATTTTTCCGTCCTTGATGAGATATGGGCTGCCGAAGTCGAAAGGCCAGTCTTCCTGAGTTTTACGGACTATGTTGCCTTCAAGGTCGGTGCAATAGATGGCCTGGAGACCTTCTGCAAGGGCGTTGAACCAGATGTGCGAGTTGTCATCGTCCCACACCGGACCTGCCACATTGTATTTGAAATTGCCGCTCAGTTCGCGTATTTCTCCAAGCTTGCTGCCTCCGTCCGGCAATATTTCCACATCGGCAAGCATAAGCCTCTGTTTGTCAGCTTCATAGCCTTCTCTTTCCATTGAAATCCAGCAGAGTTTGCTCCCGTCCGGACTCCATACCGGGTTGGTGTCATAGCCTCCGCCCATAGGTATTACCTGACATTCGCCGGTTTCGCTGTCATAGATGTAAATCTCTGTATTTGTGGAGAATGCATATTCTTTCCCGTCCACTTTGCGGCAAGAGTACGCGAGATGGCGGCTGTCCGGATGCCAGGAAATTTCTTCGAGTCCTCCGAAAGGTTCGGTCGGGAGTTCAAAGGCTGCCTCCTCCGGGTTGAGTATATCCCTGCCTTCACCGATTCCGTCCCAGCTGAACTCGGCTATGAAACCGTGGGGAATTTCAGTGGTCCAATGGTCCCAGTGGCGGTACATCAAACGGTCGGTCTTGTAGGCCTGGGCGTCCGGAAGGTCGGCATATTCCTGCACCGGCTTGAGTACCCTGCCTTGAGTCATAGCGATATAGAGGACTTTCTTTCCGTCAGGCGAGAAGGAGAACTCGCTTATGCCTCCGGGCACATTGCTGAGTTGCCTGACAGCTTTTATCCTGCGGTCTCTTCCCACTTTTCCGCCCCATATCTGCCCGCCCGTCAAAAAGGCCACCCGGCTTCCGTCTTTGCTCCATCTGGCATTGGAAATGCTTTTGCCTGAGCGGGTTGCAAGTGTGGCCTCACTTCCGTCGAGATTGCTGATATAGATGTTGCGGCAGGAACGGTTATCCTCTATGGATGTGTAACTTACCCCGTACATAAGGCTCTTGCCGTCCGGGCTCACCTGCGGATCTGACAGCCGGCCGAATGCGAGCAGGACTTCCGGAGTCATCTGCCCGTCCGTGATTTCGATTTCTGATTTTCCAATGAAGCCTTCAGTGTTGAAAGCCTTGTGCCTTTCGTATTTCATTATTCCCAAGATGATGCAGATGCCCAGAGCAATTAGAGCAATGGACACTCCGATTGTTTTTTCAAGTTTAGTCGTCATATTGTTGGATTTTCATTTTCCGTTGTTTTCCTCCCTTGCCTCCCGGTACATCTCAGCCACCGCGTCCGCATCCTTTCCAAGTCGCTCTCTCACAGATTGCGGGCTGAGGATTTCTATCAATGCTCCGTATTTGCGGAGTTCAAAATACAGGTCGTTGCTGTCGGGGTTGACAAAGATACTAAAATATGTCCAATCTCCTTCTTTCTTCAATGTCGTCTGGCTATGGTGAATCGGAAGGTCTTCGATATAGCGTCCCTGTATGCCCCGTGCCCGAAAGGTTATGGTGCAGCCCTTTTCCCCCTCTTGTGGCAGATAGGTCCCGAAGGAAGTGGCTAGCAATTCTTCCAGGTCAAAACCCTCCGGCAGCTTGAATTTCTTGTCCAGAATATGCAGCTGCCTGATACGGTCCAGGGAATAGCACCTCAGGGCAGACCTTTCCTCGCAGTGGGCATAGAGATACCAGCGCCTCTTGTCTTCCTTCAATGCGTAGGGATGCACTGTCAGAGGCTCAGGTGCCGCGCTGGAGTACTTGCAATAGGCTATTTCCAAACATTTGTTCTCGAGCATAGCCGCTATGATGGAGGTGAGGTGTTTGTGGCCGGAGGGTATATTCTCCACGAACAGTCGGCCGCCTAACTTCCCCCGTCCCTGTTCCAGCACCATATTGACTGTGAAACTGTCCACAAGCCTTTCCGCTGTGCCTTCCATACGGCTGCGGGCGCTCACGCTGTAGATGTTGGTGCGGCGGTCGCAGACTATGTCCACGCCGAATATTTCCTGCACTGCATTGCGGTGGTTCACAAAGGTGCGGCGGGGCAGTTCCGTGCCGAAACGGGATTCGTATTTATCCGTTATTTCGTTGAGACTGAGTCCTTTGTCTCCTGAAGCAAGCAGGACTTGCATCAGCCATACGTATTTTTCTATCAGTTCCGTAACCATAAGCTTCGGTAATTCAATGATGATGCAGACAAGTTCCTAACTGATGCTGCTGTAGTCCCTTATGCAATATTTGTCTTTCCGGAGTTCGGTGCTGAGCAAGGCATTCTGAGGCTGGCTCAGAGTCGGATCCTCTTCCAGTACCGTCCTTGCCGCCTCCCTTGCCTGGGAAAGCAGAAGACTGTCTTTTGCAAGTGAGGCTATGTTCAACTGAATGGGCAGTCCGCTCTGCTGTGTGCCTTCCAGGTCTCCCGGTCCTCTCATTTTCATATCTTCTTCCGCTATCTCGAAACCGTTTTCTGTGCGGCACATCAGTTCTATGCGGCTTTTGGATTCCTTGCTGAGCTTGTGTGAGGTCATAAGCACGCACCAGGCCTTGTCGCTGCCTCTGCCGACTCTTCCCCTGAGCTGGTGCAACTGGCTGAGTCCGAACCTTTCAGCACTTTCGATCACCATCACGCTGGCATTCGGCACGTCCACCCCGACCTCTATCACCGATGTTGCCACGAGTATGTTTGCCCTTCCGGAAGAGAAGGCTTCCATATTGAAATTCTTCTCCTCATTGTCCAATTTTCCGTGGACCACCGCTATTTTATAGGGTGGAAAAGGGAAATGCCGGCGTATTTCCTCAATTCCGTTTTCGAGGTTCTGATAGTCCATCTTCTCGCTTTCAAAAATAAGCGGATAAACTATGAAGGCCTGTCTTCCGGCCGCGATTTCTTCCTTGATGAAGCGGTACAGACCGAGGCGTTTGGCTTCTGTGCCGTGAAGTGTGACTACTGGCTTTCTGCCCGGCGGAAGTTCATCTATTACAGAGACTTCCAAATCTCCATAAAGGGTCATTGCGAGGGTGCGCGGGATGGGGGTGGCGGTCATCACCAGCACGTGCGGAGGACAGTCCTGATTCTTGCGCCAGAGTTTGGCCCTCTGTTCCACTCCGAAACGGTGCTGCTCATCCACGATTGCGAGTCCCAGACGCTTGAACCTGACATTATCTTCGATAAGGGCGTGGGTGCCCACGATTATGCCTATGCTGCCGTCTTCAAGCCCGGCGTGGATTTCCCTGCGTTCGGCTGTCCGGGTGCTGCCTGTAAGCAGTGCGGCTTTCACTCCGGTCGGGGCGAGGTAGCGGGATATGTTCTTGAAGTGCTGCTGTGCGAGGACTTCTGTCGGGGCCATTATGCAGGCCTGGCAGTCGTTCCCCACTGCAATAAGGGCGCTCAGTACAGCCACCATTGTCTTTCCGCTACCCACATCACCCTGCAGGAGGCGGTTCATCTGATGGCCGGATTTCATATCGTTGCGTATTTCGGTGATTACCCTTTTCTGTGCTCCCGTCAGGGGAAAGGGGAGGGACGAATAGCATTTGTTGAAGGCATCTCCCACCTTTGGCATCTTGATGCCGTTGTCTGCGCGGGTGCGGCGGTATTGCTGTTTCAGCAGGGATAGCTGAAGGAAGAAAAGTTCCTCGAATTTCAGGCGGTAGGTGGCGCTGGCGAGGGCTTCCTGGCTTTCCGGGAAGTGGATATTGCGTAGGGCATATCGCAGGGGAACCAGACGGTGGCGTTTAAGGAGATAGTCGGGGATGGTTTCCTGCTGATAGGCGAGGGCTGCGTTCAGTGCGGACTGCATGATCTTGACCATCACCTTGCCTGTGATCCCGCTGTTTTTCAGCTTTTCCCCTGAGGGGTAGATGCCTGTGAAACTGGTTTGGGGACAGCCTTTCGCTCCGGATGTGACGGCTTGGCCGGTCGTCGTGGCTGTGCAGTTTGAGCCGGATGTAACGGCGGCACCCGGTCCCGACATGGCAGCTTCCACCTTGTCTATTTCCGGATGCACAATGCTCATCCGCCCTGCATATTCCTCAGGCCGTCCGAAGAAAATGAATTCCCCGCCCCCGGCAAGCTTCTCGTAAGTCCACTTGATTCCCCTGAAAAATGTCATATCCATTTCCCCGCTCCCGTCTTCCACCACGGCTTTCATCCTCTTGACGGTATTGAACTTGAGCTCTGCAATCCTTTCCGATGCAATTTCTCCTTTCGCATCATAGAGCCAGACAGCCTTGACCCGTGCCCGAACCTGGACATAGGCGGCTCCGGAGCGGACATCAGATATTGGAGTCAATCTGGACCTGTCCATATACCTGTAGGGATAGATGCGCAAAAGTCCCGAAGCCGTGCTCACTCCGAACTCGGCTTTCAATGCCTCAGCCCTCTTAGGACCCACACCAGGCAAGTACTGTATTTCAGTTTCGCGCAAAGACATATCTGCACAAAATTAAGGAAAAGTTCGTATATTTGCGCGATTTTTATGGGATATACTATGGCAAATGACAAGAAAATTATCGTGGGCATAACCCAGGGAGACGGCAACGGAATAGGCTATGAGGTTATTATCAAGGCCTTGGCGGACGAGAGAATCCTGGAGATGTTCACCCCTGTGATTTACGGCTCTTCAAAAATATTCGGATTCTACAAGAAACTCATACATAATTTGGATAAACCATTGAGCCCCAATGTGATAAATTCGGCATCCGAGGCTCGTCCAAGAAGAATAAATATTGTGAACTGCCTTCCGGACAATGTCTATGTGGAGCCGGGCCAATCCACCCCGGAGTCGGCAAAATCGGCTATGATTGCACTGGAGGCCGCTGTGAGGGATATCAAGGCAGGTGCAATTGACGTGCTTGTCACAGCGCCATTCAACAAGAGGGCTATGGCAAACGAGGGCTTCGGTTTCACCGGTCACACTGAATATCTGGAGAAGGAATTCGGGGTGGACGAGGTTTGTATGATTATGGTCAGCCCGAGTCTCAAAGTGGGAGTCGTAACCGGTCACATTCCGTTGAAAGAGGTGCCTACTTCCATATCCAAGGACAAGATAGTCAGCAAGTTGAAGCTCCTCAATGCTTCTATGGTCAGGGATTTCGGAATAGCCACTCCGAAGATTGCAGTGCTCGGTCTGAATCCTCACTGCGGTGACGGAGGACTGCTCGGGGAGGAGGAGAAGAATATCATACTCCCGGCTGTGCAGGAGGCTGTGGCAGACGGAATTATGGCTTTCGGTCCATATTCCCCGGACGGCTTCTTCGGCTTGGGCAATTATGCGAAATTCGATGCGGTTCTGGCTATGTACCACGACCAGGGACTCATACCTTTCAAGGCTCTCGCATTTTCCGAAGGTGTGAACTTCACGGCTGGACTTCCTATTGTTAGGACATCTCCGGATCACGGTACTGCGTATGAGATGGCAGGCCGCGACGAGGCTGATCCCCGTTCAATGATGGCTTCCATTTTCACGGCAATGGACGTGTTCAATGCACGCCACAGACACGATGACCTGGAGGATGGAAAATTGAATGTGAAATTGCCTGACACTGAAATCAAGCCCCGTGGAGGCAAGATTATCGAATAGTCTGCCTGCTTGATTGTCAAATGGCTGCACGCCCACCCATTTATCTCTATACTGACGGTGCTTCCAGCGGCAACCCTGGTCCGGGTGGCTGGGGAGCGGTGCTGTGTTGCGGGAATTACAGAAAGGAACTCAGCGGAGGCTATTCCCTTACGACCAATAACAGGATGGAGCTTATGGCTGTCATTCAAGGGCTTGAGTGCATACGCTGGAGGCCTGCTGTGGTGCACGTAGTGAGCGATTCTTCTTATGTCGTCAAAGCCTACAATGAAAATTGGATACTAAAATGGCGGAGAACCGGTTTTGCCAAGGTGAAAAATCCTGATTTGTGGATGCGTCTGGATGCCCTGGTGCAGTCTATGAGCGTGACTTTCCATTGGGTTAAGGGGCACGCCGGGCATCCGGAGAATGAGCGTTGCGATGCTATGGCTGTGGCTGCCGGGGCAGGGGCTGTGGCTGCCGGTGTGATTTTGCCGGCTGATCCCGGATATGTTCCTGAGCAATGATGCTCCGTCCACATCCAACTCCCCATAATAATATTTTGAAAAACACGTGCAAATGATTAAATTTGCCCGATTTGCGCGCTTTTGTGCATTCGTGTGTGATTGAAGTGCGCGGATTTGCCGTTTCAGCGTGAAATAAATACAGATAATTTGAAATTTAACTGACAATATGGGATTAGCAGAAATTTTTAAGAAACTTTTCGGAACCAAGGCCGACAGGGATATGAAAGCCATCAGGCCGATTCTGGACAAGGTGCTTGCAGCTTATGCTGAAATCGATGCCCTTTCAGATGACCAGCTCAGAGCCAAGACACTGGAACTCAAGGCCTTTGTTGCCGATAAGATTGCGGCTGACGAGAAGCGCATTGCTGAGATCAAGCTTGAACTCGAGGGCGATATAGACATAGACCAGAAGGAAAAACTTGCCACCGAGTCAGACAAACTCACAAAGAAAATCGACGAAGACATCGAGGCTGCCCTGAACGAAATACTGCCACAGGCATTTGCAATAGTGAAATCCACAGCCCGCAGGTTTGCTCAAAACAGTGAAATCGTTGTTGAAGCAACGGAATTCGACCGCAACCTCAGCGCAAAAAGTGATTTTGTTGAAATACGTCAGGGAGAAAACGGCGGTCCGGACAAGGCAGTATGGCACAACAGCTGGATGGCCGGCGGAAACAAAATCACCTGGGATATGGTCCATTACGACGTGCAGCTCATCGGCGGTATAGTTCTGCATCAGGGAAAGATTGCCGAGATGGCCACTGGTGAGGGAAAAACACTCGTGGCGACTTTGCCGGTGTTCCTGAACGCTCTTGCAGGCAAGGGAGTGCATGTGGTGACTGTGAATGACTACCTTTCCAAACGAGACTCCGAATGGATGGGCCCGCTCTATCAGTTCCACGGACTGAGTGTGGATTGCATTGACAAGCATCAGCCTAATTCCGATGCCCGCCGCCGTGCCTACGCCTGCGACATCACTTTCGGAACCAACAACGAATTCGGTTTCGACTATCTGCGTGACAATATGGCGTTCAGCCAGCAGGATCTTGTGCAACGCAAGCACCATTATGCAATCGTGGACGAGGTGGACTCAGTGCTCATTGACGATGCAAGGACTCCGTTGATTATATCTGGACCGGTGGAAAGAGGTGATGATCAGCAGTTTGCGCAGTACAAGCCTTATGTGGAGACCCTTTACAACAAGCAGAAGGCCCTGGTGAACACCATACTCAACGAGGCCAAGAGACTCATAGCCGCCGGCGATGAAAAAGAGGGTGGAGTGTTGTTGTTCCGTGCTTTCAAGGGCTATCCGAAATACCGTCCGCTCATCAAGTTCCTCAGTGAGCCGGGTATGAAGCAGCTGCTCCAAAAGGTGGAGAACTACTACATTCAGGACAACGAGCGCGAGATGCCGTACATCACCGACCCTCTGTATTTCGTCATCAACGAGAAGCAGCGCACCGTGGATATGACCGACAAGGGACGCGATGTGCTGGCTGCGGCTGTCAATGACGACAATTTCTTCGTGTTGCCTGATGTGGGCGCATCCATTGCCGAAATTGAGAAGAATGTCACCGACCCTGCCGAGAAACGCCAGAAGAAGGATGAACTTATGGCCGACTTCGCGCTTAAGAGCGAGAGGGTACATACTGTGAATCAGCTGCTTAAGGCCTATACTATGTTTGACCTCAATGTGGATTACATCATTTCCGAAGATGGCAAAATCAAGATTGTGGACGAACAGACCGGCCGTATAATGGAGGGAAGGCGTTGGAGCGACGGATTGCATCAGGCGGTTGAGGCCAAGGAAAATGTGAAGGTTGAGGCTGCAACCCAGACTTTTGCCACCATCACTCTTCAGAACTATTTCAGGATGTATCACAAACTCGCCGGTATGACAGGTACGGCAGAAACTGAGGCTGGTGAGTTCTGGAGCATCTACAAATTGGATGTGGTGGTGATTCCGACCAACAAGCCTATTGCCCGAATTGACTATAACGACCTGATATACAAGACAAAGAAGGCTAAGTACGATGCCGTCATCGAGAAGGTTGTGGAGTTGAAGAACGCAGGAAGGCCGGTGCTCGTGGGTACTACAGACGTGGATACCTCGGAGTTGCTTGCCAGGATGTTCCTCCGCAGGGGTATCAAGGCTCAGGTGCTGAATGCAAAGCAGCACGCAAGGGAGGCCGAGATTGTGGCTCAGGCAGGACAGTCCAGCACTGTGACCATTGCGACCAATATGGCGGGACGTGGTACGGACATCAAACTTTCTCCTGAAGTGAAGGCAGCCGGTGGACTTGCCATCATCGGTACGGAGCGCCACGACAGCCGAAGGGTGGACCGCCAGTTGAGGGGACGTTCCGGACGTCAGGGTGACCCGGGTTCATCCATATTCTTCATTTCATTGGAAGACAATCTGATGCGTCTTTTCGGTTCCGAGAGGATTGCGAAGGTTGTGGACAGTCTGGGTATGCAGGAAAATGAGGCACTTGAGGCGCCTATGCTTTCCAATGCAATCGAGAAAGCCCAGAAGAAGGTGGAGGAGAACCATTTCGGAGTGCGTAAGAGAACCCTCGAGTATGACGACGTGATGAATTCCCAGAGGGAGGTCATATACAGCAAGAGACGCAATGCCCTGTCGGGTGAGAGAATAGAAATCGACATATACAATATGATGCAGGACACGGCAGAGATTTTTGCGGAACGTGCTGCGAATATGGATTATGCTGATTTTGTGGAGGATGTAATGGGCCGTCTTTCGATGGATGTGGATTTCGATGAGGAGTTCTTCAACAAGGCCACCACAGAGAAACTCGCTGAGGCACTTTTCGAGAATATGAAATCCACCTATGCCCGCAGGCTCGATAGCATCAGCCAGCGTGCCTTCCCTGTAATCAAGCAGGTTTATGAGACTCAGGGCAACCGCTATGTGAACATTGCCATTCCTATCACTGACGGACGCCGTATGCTCAATCTTTCGGTGAATCTGCAGAAGGCTTATGAAAACGGAGGCAAGGAAATCGGCAAGGCCCTTTCCAAGACCATAGTACTCTTCGAAATAGACCGACACTGGAAGGAGCATCTCCGCGAAATGGACGACCTCAAGCAGTCCGTGCAGAATGCTTCCTATGAGCAGAAGGATCCGCTCCTCATCTACAAGTTCGAGAGTTTCAATCTCTTCAGCTCTATGCTTGAGTCACTGAATATCGATGCTTTGTCTTTCCTGCTTCGTGCAGGCATAGCTCTTCGGGAGGATGCTCCACGTCAGGCAGCCGAGCCAAGAAAGCAGGATATGAGCCGTATGACAACCAGCAGGACGGATCTGGTGACAAATTCAGGTGCGCCTAAGGTTAAGGCACCGATAAGAGTGGATAAGACAGTAGGCCGCAACGACCCTTGTCCTTGCGGTTCAGGCAAGAAATATAAAAACTGCCACGGAAAGCAGGCGTAAACATTTGAAAATATGGGATATAAAGATCAGCAGCCTACGGGCAATATCAATGAAGTAAGCAGAATTGCGACCGGGACCGTTTTCAAGGGTGAAATCGAGTCCAAGTCTGACATAAGGATTGACGGCACTTTCGATGGAAAAATCAATTCCACAGGCCGGGTAGTAGTCGGTGAGGGTGCCAATGTAAAAGGTGAGATAGTCTGCGGCGATGCGGATATCTTCGGCAAAGTGGATGGCAGCATCAATGTCAAAGGTATTCTGTCGCTCAAATCCTCCTGCGTGGTAAAGGGTGATTTGGTCATATCAAAACTTGCTGTGGAATTGGGCGCATCTTTTGACGGCACTTGCAAGATGCTTTCCACTAAGCCTGTAACTCCGAGTGTAACAACGAAGTAGAGTATATGAAAAAGTGGTTTACTATTGCTGCATCAATGATTGCGGCAGTTTCGGTTTTGTCCTGCACAAAGATTTTTCCCGGCGATGATGATCCTAAGGTTCCTATTACCGGGGATGAGGATATTGTCAATCTTTCGGCTGCCGGGTACAAATACGGATATGCAGTATATTACGGACAGGCTTGGGATATTGAATCTACCGATTATGCTGATTGGATACTCTATGTCAGCAAGACTGCATTTGATATCAATGATGAAGATTTTATGTCAAACGGGGATTACGCTAAGATTGAGATCCTGACTGAAAAGTCTGAGACAACTGCAGTTCCGGCAGGTACTTATACTTGTATGACTACAGGGGATGAGTCTGAGTTTGTCCCGGGTGCATTGATTTATGGAATGACTGATGATGAAGGTTATCCTACTGATGGGACTTGGTTCTTTCAGGGAGACGATTGGGCCGGGGCAGCCGGTGGCAGCATTGCTGTCAAATCAGTCAAAGGAACTGCCTATACCATTGATGTTGACCTTGTTGATGAAGACTACGGATATTCTGTAACCGGTTCATTCACAGCGAATCTGGAATATATTGACGCTACCGCTCCTGCCGCACAGGCAAGAAAGGCAAAGAGTTCATTGTCTAAGAAGGCTTTGGTAAAGAAGTTGCAGAACAGGAAGAAAGCCGCTGCCTCTCACCCAACAAAGGCTGTAAGAGATAATAAATTCAGGCCGCGTTTTGCAAAGTAGCAAGTAATTGCTAACTTTGCGGTTCCAATGGGGATGTTTTGGTTTTGACAGCATCAGACATTGGACGGTAAGCACGCCGGGCGTCGGAACCTTGCCCGTAAATCTCAGATTCCAAAAAATTAGTTGGCAACAACTCTTATGCACTCGCTGCCTAGTCTGCAAAGCACACTAGCTTAATCCGGTCCGCCAAGGCTGCGGGCCCGACGAGTATCCCTCAGGACTTTAGGCCGGTTATGTTCTGAATCAGGGGTATCATCCAAACCGGATGCAGCAGCGGACTCCTTTAAAGCTGCCCAAGTCCCAAAGGATAAGTTGCGGTTGGCCCGTCTTTCGGCAGACCGCATCCGACAATCAAAGGAAGAATAAACGTGTAGAAAGCCGCCTGGTGCGGTGTTTGGACGGCGGTTCGAGTCCGCCCATCTCCACAATTTACATTGTGTATCAATGAGTTAGGTGTTAAATACACAAAAATATACACGAATTTTTAGGGTTATGTGTATTATACCGAAGGAAACTCAAAAAGCACGAAAATCCGGCAAAAGTCAGGATGAAAGAAAATTCCCCAGCCTTCCTAATGGAAAGTTGGGGATTTTTTATCGGCATACTGTATATAGCCCGATAGAGTTGGCCTACCAGGTTAGTATGTTGTAACTGATTCCGATTCCGATGTAAGGTGTCGCCTTAATTTGCTTGTTGCTGAAACTGACTCCATACCCTGCCTGAAGTCCTATTCCCCAGCGCTTTGGCTTGGCGACCGTCTTGATTTCTTTGGTGATGTATTCCGTTGTCTTGTAGATTCGGATGCTGTCGAGCTGGGGCCGGTAGCCGGAGACCCAGGCGGTGTAGCGAGGGTCTGAGTATTGGCGTTGTTCTATCGGGAGGTGGACAAGGACCGTGTCGTGCAGCATCAGGGTGTCGGTGATTGGAACCGTTAGCAGAAGAGTATCTATTATCTCCACTTTCTTGATCACGGGCTTTTCTACAAAGATGGTGTCATAAACGAACAAGGTGTCCACTTTGACTTTCATCTCGCCGGGATGGGCGTTTCTGTGCTCATTAACGAAGTATCCTATTGCGTTGACAATGTTGAAAAGCAGCAGGATTCCGAAAACGAGGGTTATGATTTTGAGAAAGTATTGGATGGTGTCGTCTTTGATGTTCATAACATTTGGAGTTTAGGTCCGTAGTAGTCTTTGCTGTATAGTATCTGTTTGCGGTTCGCTCTCTCAAGGGTGTAGCTGAGGTGGATGAAGTTGGGGTACAGGATCATCTGGTCAAAGTCAAGTCCTCTGTCAATAACAATCCTGGCAAGGTGGATTGGAGCGTCGCTTGCTATGTCAGCTGCCTGGCCTTTCGTGTGCTGGCTGTTTTTGGAGCCTCCGACAAGGTCGTTGAGTTTCTTGCAGCGGTAGCCAGAGTTGACCTTAAGTGTGTGGCCGCAGGCTTCACGAAGCGGTTGGAGAAGAAGGGTGACAAGAGCGTTGATGTTCTGCTTGACGTACTCGGAAGGGATGCTGTTGTCGATGTGGAACCCTTCGGCAATCCTGCTGGCCGTGAACTCGGAGTAGGTGAAGTTCGGGCTGATTTGGTCATTACTGTTCATTTGCCGCCTCCTTTTCCACTTCTGAGCCGTATGGCGGCTCACGGTCTATGCATTTGAGCTTGCGGCAGCGCAGGAGCGAGAGGACTGCAATCTTGGTGTTCTTTTCGTCAAGTTCCTGGCGGAGTTTAGTGTTGATGTCGAACTGGACCAGATACAGGTCCTGCAATTCCTTTGCTCGTTCCTTTGCCTCTTTGAGGTCCTGATGGCTGCGTTCTACAATCTTCTGCCACTCGGCTATCGCCTGGGCGGTGTTCTCCATCTGGGCTTTGGTCTTCCGCTCGGTTATGAGAAAGAGTGCAATGAGACCGCCTCCACCGAGGAGAAGGGATATGAGTTGGATGATGTTTTCGGGTGTCATAATGATGAAGTTTTACGAAAGAGCCCCATCTTGCATCGCTGCAGGATGGGGCCGATTCATAGGTTAAGTGTAGGTTTAGGTTTACGGTTGCCCCGGCTAGAGCCTTGCAATGGCCATCATCTCGCCTGACTTCTCTCCGGTCTTGGTGTTCACGAAGAAGTACTTCATGAATACCTTCGGAGCAGCTGCGGTAGGAGCGCCGTTCTTGGTCTCGTAAGCGGCCTTGATGTCAATCTCTGCGGCTTCGACAGCGAAAGGGCCTCCGATTACTGCAGCCTTGCTGTAGGCGCGGGTGATGCCGTTGCCCTGAGGAGCTGATGCACATACGACCAGACGGAGGTCTGCGGCAGATGCCGGAACCTGCTCAAGTTCGAAGGTGAACTTCTCGGCGGTGAGGGAGATGACAGCCTCGCCCGGTGACTCAACACCTACGAGCTCAGGAGGGTTTGCGAGAGCGTCTCCGCCGCAGAAGACGATCCAGTAGTTGAGCCTCATAAAGAGGTTGGCTCCGGAGATTTTTGAACTGGTGCCCAGGACACTGCGGCCGGCCTGAGACTGAGCGAGCTTGTTCCAGGCAAGAATCTGAGCGTTGGAAAGTGCTTTCCAAGACTGAGAGAGCTGCTTGAACACGCTCTTTACGGAAGCCTGGAACTCGGTTCTGGTGGAACCGCCGTATCCGCGGTTGCGGATGTACTTGCGACCGCGAGTCTTGGCTGCGGTCACACCT
>JALFGP010000127.1 GCA_022777205.1 Rikenellaceae bacterium | reverse complement strand
CATTATCAAATACATCCAGCGCAGCCACACCGTTCTCACTGAACACGTCGGCGACTTGTCGAAAAGTAAGACCGAGGGGTTGGAAGATAGCGATGTGGCCATCTATGAACAAGATACTGCCTGGTTGAGGGAAGCCGATGTTGTAATTGCGGAATGTACGACGCCATCTCTTGGTGTTGGTTACGAGTTGGCTTATGCAGAAGCCCACGGCATTCCGGTGCACATCTTTTATAACAAGTCCTGCGCAAATCTCTCAGCTATGCTCACGGGCAACAAGTACTTTCATATTCATTCTTATGGGGTCGAAGAGGATATGTATTCTTTCATAGATGCTATATTGCAATAATGCCAATTCTTTAATAAATCATATAATTAAGACTTTTGAAACTTGTATTTATAAATGTCTCTTTGGGATAAAATAAAAAATACAATAAGAGATGCGGGAAATGTGAATGCTAAGTTTGTATCTCGTGATGCTTCCCGATGAAGTGGCGTCAGCAGAATTTTTCCTAAATCTTCATGATATTTTTTGGAATTTTTCCTATTTTTACCCTTCAATGATCAGATTTTTCCTAATTTTGTCCTATAAACAACGACAAATGTATGTTATTCAGGAAATTAGTAGTAAATCCTGAATGTCTCTTGCTATGTAATCTTTATTCATTCTTATGCAAATTTGGAATGTCATCTATAATCGCTTCTGCACCGATTTAATTCTTTTGTCGATAAGCTCCAAATATGCTGCTTTCATATCTTTGCTGAGGAACGAATTGTTTATCAGTTCCTCCCATGCAGGGAGAGCGTTCTTCATACTTGCAATCAACTGCATGGTTATGTTTTCCTCTATGCCCATCGTAGCCGAAGCTTTGAGGAAATCAGAAAGATTCAGACGCGACTTCTTGCCATTCAGCGTTAGTGCCAACTCTTCCTTGTCTTTCGGGTTAACGATGGCAACATTCAGCAGGTCGTAGGCCGGAGTCAACTGATAAAGCTTCTTCGGACGGTAAAGCGAGAAGTTCTTCAGGTGCATGTCGTTGTTGCCGGTGATGAAGGAGAATAGCAATACCTGCATGAAATTCACGAGGTCAAGCTTAGGCATAGAACTATGAGCGGCAATCGTCTTGGCAATCTGTTCGTACGAACTCTTGTATTTATACTCCGTGGGATGAAGCGTCAGTTGGCATAGGTCCTCCATGTCAAGCTTCTCACCTTTCTTCGTGCGGTCGATGCGGTGAGTGATGTAGCCGAGACTACCATCTGCCAGTCGGATAAGCGAGTGTGGTACCACCTTTATGCGTGCAGCCTCTGCCATGTGCATTGTGAGGTCTTCGTTCTCGGGCAGTTCAGGATAAGCATCGGTTTGTGGTTTGAAGATGAAATCTCCCCAAAGTCCTACGATGGTGAGGCGGTTGGAGCCTTCATGCTTGTGAAGATTCAATGACAGCTTTGGCTGAACTCCTGTAAGAGACGTTTGAGTTTGTATTACCTGTGCAGCCAGCGCGTCGAGATCGTCTCGCCTATACTCCAGCAATGGCGCATCCGTAGTACCGAAGAACTTACGGGCACAGTTAGGATGAAAGTCCGTCTGACCTTCCCCCAACTCTTTATAACAATATAAACACCTGTTCATTGACAATTTGCCATTTACAAAGAACCATTTACTTCCTGTACACTCACGCTGCCGATGCACTCCTTGCAACACAACAACAGAAGCGACATTCGATCAAGCACGCTGATGTCCGTATTGCGCAAGGCAACGTCAAGCAACCATCCCTCGGGAATCAGTCCGTCGAAGAAGGGAAACAATACAGGACTTCTGTATGCCTCCTTCTGTAATGGAAGGGTGAGAGAAATGGCTACTGGCGATGGTGAGGCGAGGTAGGCACTGTCGTAGATGAACGTATATTCGCCCCCGTCTTCCGTCAGCATACCTGCCAATGTTTCGTTTCTGTATATCTTGGCTTGTCGCATAATGATTACTTAAATCGTTGTGCAGCCACCAACGTGTAGTTGAACAAGTCGAGCAATTGATTCACCTTGTCCATGCGTAGGGTAGGTTTGCCTTGCTCAAGATTGCGCACGAAGTTAAGTCCCACGCCCGACTTCATGGCGAGTTCCTCCTGCGTCATGCCGAACTCCTTGCGGAGCCCCTTAACCGTCTGTGATAATTGCGTTCTTTCCATAGAAATTTTGCTTTGGGCTTATAGTAAGGAATGCAATATTATATCCTTTCGGATGCAAAATTACTAATAATATTCAAAATTACATCATTTCGAATATAAAAACGACCAATCTTGACAAATTATATCTTTTCGGATGTAATTTAACTTAGATCAGGCGTGTCAACAGGCTATCAAGAGTTCTGTAGATATGAAAATACTTCGTCAGCGTTTAATGCAGTTAATAGAGAATTGTAATAACAATTTGTCGCCATGTAAGTTATTTCAACAAGTATGTATTTAGAATTGGACTACGGTTTTCCAAGGGTGAGAATCTGCTGGAAAGTTGATATATTTGCAAAAATTGTCAAAATGACGCTGAGGGAGTATATAGAAACTGAAATCATTCCGCGCTACGACGCTTTCGACGGTGCACACAGGCGCGACCACGTCGGATATGTCATCGATGAGAGCCTGAAACTGGCGGAGCACTATGGCCTGGACAGGAACATGGTTTACACGGTTGCGGCTTACCACGATACTGGGCTGGCCGTCGATCGCAAGACTCATCATCTGGAATCAGGCAGGATATTGCGTTCGGACGAGCTGCTGAAACGCTGGTTCTCGCCGGAGCAGATAGAGATTATGGCTCAAGCGGTGGAGGATCACCGGGCCTCGAACAACTCCGAGCCACGCAGCATTTATGGCAAGATTGTCGCGGAGGCGGACCGTCAGATTGATTCCCTCACCATTATCCGTCGTACCATAAGCTACGGCCTTTCCCATTATCCGGAACTTGACCGGGAGGGACACTGGCTGCGTACTCTTGAGCATATCCGGGAAAAATATGCCGACGGAGGCTATCTGAAGCTGTGGATTCCCGAGTCTGACAATGCCCGGAAACTGGAGGACCTGCGCGAACTGATACGTCGTCCGGCCCTACTCAGGGAGATTTTCGACCGCGAGTTTCCTCAATCCTGAAACTGAATCCAAATTTATCCAGCAATGCAAAAGACAATAGCAGACTTTCTAAATACCATAAATTCCCCAATGGCCACAGTGATGGTCATCGTCCTGTCAGCAGCCGGCATCTGGTTCACAATCAGAACGAAGGGGGTTCAGTTCACTATGCTGGGAGAAATGTGCCGTCTTCTGTTCAAAGGTGACAAGGGTTTACAGGGCAATGAAGGGAAAAGAGTGAGTACATTTGAGGCATTTATGGTTTCGCTGGCATCCAGGGTTGGAACAGGCAATCTTGCAGGTGTCGCCACCGCAATAGTAATCGGCGGTCCCGGAGCTATATTCTGGATGTGGGTGATGGCCCTGCTCGGGAGCGTGAACACCTTCATGGAATGTACTCTGGCACAGCTTTTTAAAAGCAGGGGAGAGGAATCCTTCATCGGCGGACCGGCATTCTACATCACGAAAGGCTTGCACAAACGCTGGTTTGCCGTAATATTCGCTATAGCAATCTTCGCACAATTCGGACTCACTAACAATATGGTACAGGCCAATACCATTTCATCGGCATTTACGGAGGCATTTTCAATTCCCCCGATGGCAATGGCGATTCTCCTCTCCCTGCTGTCCCTTGCCGTCATTTTCGGTGGTATCCAGAGGATTGCAAAGGTCTGTTCATACATTGTCCCTTTTATGGCACTTGCATACCTCGGAATTGCTGTGTGGATACTTGCTGTCAACATCACGTCCCTGCCTGCAATGATTGGACTTATCTTCCGCAGTGCTTTCGGCTTTGAGCAGGCAGTCGGAGGGACTATGGGAATGGCCATTCTTATGGGCTTCAAGAGGGGAATCTTCAGCAATGAAGCCGGGGAGGGCAGTGCACCTAATGCAGCAGCAACTGCTGATGTCAGCCATCCCGTGAAACAAGGGCTGATACAGACGCTGGGAGTCTTTACAGACACGCTTATAGTATGTACATGCACGGCGTTCATCATCCTGAGTTCCGGGCTATATGACTGCGGAGCCAATGGCATCGAGCTTACTCAGGCAGCAATGACCTGGCACATAGGTCCGGCAGGCAAATACATCATTGCCATTTGCATATTTTTCTTTGCCTTTTCAAGCGTCATCGGCAATTATTATTACGGAGAATGCAATCTTGCTTTCCTGTGCAATGGCTCTTCACATACAAAGACAGCCATCCAATTGTACAGGATTGGTCTCGGAGTACTCATATTCATCGGTTCACTGATGACAATCGACATCGTCTGGGCTCTAGTGGATTTCTTTATGGTCATAATGACGGTTGTCAACCTGACCTCGCTTTTCCTTCTTGGCAAATATGCCGTCACTCTGCTTGAAGACTACAAACGGCAGTTGAAGGCAGGGAAAGACCCTCAATATCAATCATCTACCATTCCGGAAATATCAGATGAGACCGAATGCTGGTGAGAGGCTTCTTATAAGAATATCTACTCAATGCCGAGCATCCATTTCCGGCACGGAATAACCTCAATCAGCCATCATTCCATCAATGTTTATACTCGAACAGGGCTAATTTAGGGTAGAATGATACTTTTATGTAATTTTATTATCCTCGTACTCACAAATTCCATCTTTGGAGATTCCTTCCTATCAGTCTGTGTACCGCCTTTAGGCAGCGTTGAATGTCCCTTTCGGTAACCTAGGGGTGATTCCTGTTTCCGCCTCTTTGGATTGAACTGACTTTGACACTCATACAGCCGATACAAGGATGTATCTTCCAGGTCTGAGCGTACTCTCAAAACGTGCTATGCCTCTACGTATTCCCTCAAGATATACTGCATCGCAGTCCTGCGGGTATGCAACCCCGGCATCAAGTACTGTGAACTGAAGGATGCATACGATAATAGCTTTCTGTCAGAGCTATATCCTGGAGTGGCACTATCGCGCAATACGTTGTCCAAGTTTCACGAGGATCTCGGCATGGTCTGCTCCAGAATACTAACGTTCATGCAGAGCAGGGCAGCTAGAGTGGGAATAGACCACCACCTGTTGATTGACGGTACTCTCAAGTCCAATGAGTCAAAGGTCAACACTCTTTCAGACTTCTCCAGAAAGGCCCGAATCAAGGGTGGCAGAGATATCTCTGTCATGTATGCTTTCGACCTTGACGAGATGGAGCCGGTATACTCAAAGTGCTTCCCTGGCAATATGCTGGATGTTACATCCTACGAAGCTGTCATTCCCGAGAATGGCATCACAAAAGGTCTTACGAAAGATTTCAAGGCGGAGTTGTGATAATGATAAAGTTGTGATAAGATAGATTATGTTATGGTGAGGATTCTCAGGCACTGACGGTAGATCGAAGGGAACCGGCTGGGCGTTATCCACTCCCCTGTGGGGAGCCGGAGGTGTATAAACCAGCAAGCCTTTCTGACTGTTGCTTGCAACTGACAGAAGGGCTTGACCGCATTTACTTTTGTGGAGTACAGTCGGCATTAAGATTGTCCCGATAGAAGCACGTAGGAGCTCTGCAAGTGACAAATCTCTATCTAATGCTGAATATTCCAGTTTTCCGAATCGGTTTTGTCCTGCTTTTTCAATATTTCTTTTTCCAACGAGCAGATCTCCTTAACATCCGTCATTACATATACGCCAAGAAATACCTCTAATCCTTGTTCAAACGCCTCGTTTAGTTTTTTGTTAATATGACAATTGGTTGGGTGCCCTCCTTTGTGGCAATGTCGTGGGGTAATATGCCCATACCCTTCAGATATCCTCTTTTGATAGGTGTTTCGGCATCTACCAATATATTTTACATTTCCGTCCACAACGAAGATATAAAGCCCTCTTTTATCCTTGATTTCATCCGGAGCTTTGAATTCACAGAAAGGGCCTTCCCCATAGTTATGAAGAGGGTGTTTCGACTTGAATTCATACTTCAAATGAACATCTTTTCGCCCCGTTTCTTTAGCTGTCAGGGGGAACAAGGTAAAGATAGTATCGCAGTATTCTAGTGACTTGAAGGTCATCACACGCCAAAGTATCTTAATCGTGCTGTACTATTCACAGACAGGACGGATCAGATATCCCCAATCTGGAGCCCCCGTTGCTGTTTCTATATCGTGGTCATAAGCCTCCAAGCAATCCGCATAATGATTTGCACTCATTTGATTTGTGGACGCCCAGTACTGGCACATAGAATTGCCCCCTGAAGTGCCAACCTTATAACCACCTCCAGGCAAAAAGATTGCCTTTTTTTGATATCCTTCCTTTTTCCCTGACACGATATATCCTTGAGCAGCGCCGTTAATATAAACCGCATTGTCCCAGGAAGATGTCTTTACCAAAGACCATGTGCAATTATCTATTAATTCTGTATATTCTGCTTTTGTTGGCATTCTCCATGTGCCACCAAGAGTCATATGCGCAACATCATTCTCTAGTGGCAACACGCTTACAAATGGACCGGTATATGTCGAATCATCATAATTACTCTTTGTCGTGATTTCCCCCCAAGCATAATAACCGCCACAATCCACAGCACTCGATGCTCCTACATTTATTCCTCCCCATTTTACAGATAGACCTAAATCAACAGATGAATCGAGACTTTTGAAACTCTTTATGTCCCCATAGATAAAAGTGTTATCAATCTTCATGAAGGCGAGATAATAATAGGTCGTATTTAAATCCAAATAATTAAAGAACGACGTAAATGTACCCTTTGGGGCAAAGGAACTATAGTAATCGTTGTTTGTTAGAGTAATGACACTCTGTGATTGAAGAATAGCAGCCTTATTGTTTTGTTTTCCATAGAAAAAGCCCACTTGAACGGAATGTTTGTCATTGGCATGATAAGTATACGATCCTTCAACCAGCCCCATTCCAGACAACTCATAAATGAATTCATTCGTTGTTATTGACAAATCGATGTTCGATGTAGTGAAAGAAGATACCTCACTAATATACTCCTCATTGTTTGCCTTTACATAGAAGAGATAATAATACGTCGTATTGAACTCCAGTTTTGAAATAGAGATGTTAAACTCATTTCCGCCAGAGCTCCAAGTAGATGCTGATGCCCCATTAAGTATGTCATCCACATTTGATGATAACGGACTATAGTACACCCTTACATCGCTGTAATTACCTCCAGATGGCATAATGCAATTCAGCGTCGCGTATGACTCTGAAATATTGGACGAGGAGACTTCCGCATGGATGGTCTTTGTTTTTAGCATTTTCACGTCGCCATAGACATATTCTTTATCGTGTACTCTTACGGCAGCAACGTAGTAATAATTAGCATTGTATGCCAGATTACTTATGGTACTATTAAGTGAGCCATCTTCTTGAATGGCGGCTAAAACCCTTGAACCAGAAGAGATAAGGTTCTCCACATTTGACTCTGTTCTACTATAGATAAACGTAGCGCTTTTATAGAGTTCGTCTTTGCTATTCACCGACACGATTCCGTTAAGTGTTGCCGAAAACTCAGTCACATCAGACGCATCAGACGTAGAAACCGTAACCGAGAAATCAAGTGTAGTGAATGATTTCACCTCACCATAGGACCTGACACCGTTGAATAACGTGAAGGCGCGATAATAATAGAGTGTATTGGAAGACAGACCCGTTGCCTGGCAGCAATATTTGTTCTCCGGGTCTTTATCGCTGGCAGTTATGGTGGTTGCCGCCGTCGTTAAATCTGTAGCCGAATACTCAATACCAAATACCACGGAAGTGCCTTCGGCCCCTTCCTGGTTGCACCAGCCATAGAGTTTTGCCGTGGATTCCCCAATATCGAAACTCTCCCCAGTTACAGAGATTTCAGTCGGTTTATCTTGCGTTGTGAAGTTCTTAATTGCTCCGGCAAACTCAACGCCTTCAACAGAAGCGATGGCGATGAAATAGTACTTCTTGCTGGCCGTTAGGCTAGTCAATTCTGTTTTAAAGGATCCGTCTTCTTCAATCGCCTCGATGGTCACTTTCTTACCCTTGGTTTTTAATGCATCAGCACTTGTTCCGTCCGTTCCGTAATAGATAACTGCCGATTTGGAAAGCACGCCCTTGCTGCTTATTTCCACTTTACCGCCGACCATTGCCTTCGTCTCGGCCACATCCCAAGCATCAAGCGTAGACACGCTGGCCAGCACCTGGGCGGTGGTGAACTCCTTGACTTCTCCGTAATAATTGAGATTGCTGCGGGACAAGAAGGATTTGAAGTAGTATTTGGTGTCGGGCGTAAGGTCAGTGGCCTCCAGCTGATACATATTATTCCCATCCAATTCCTTGGAAGTGAGTAGTTTCCCATTCTGAAGGCTCGGGGAAGAGCTGGTCGAATAGATAATGCCTATTGTAACGTCCCCCGTCATATTCGCCGGCAGATTGGCATATGCCGTGAGTGTGGCAGAATTGACGGTTATGTCGATGGCCGCACCCGTAACGCTGAAAGAGTCTGTTTTCTTTTCCGTCGTGAAGGACTTCACGCCACCAAGTTCTTCCTGATCGTCAATGCTAATCGATGCTACATAATAGTACGTGGTCGCCGGCGACAGAGAGCTAAGATTTGCACTGAAGTCTCCGCCCGTATTCGGAATGGTCCCGGCGGAAAACCGATGCCCAGATGCCTTCAGCGTCTTGGCATCTGCCTGCGTCGTAGAATAGTAGAAATATGCATTCGCCCTCGACGTCTGTGCGTTTTTAATAGTTGCGGTACCATAAAGGATGGCCGATGTCTGAGTGACGCCGGACGCTTCTGATGTCATGCAAAGAATGATAGCGGAGCCTTCCTTTTCATCTGTGCCTGTCTCTTTTCCACAGGACACAAACAGAGCAACAGCAAAGCAGAATACGGAGAATATTTTTTTTGTCATATGATTAAAAAACTTTTGCTACGAAAACATATGTATTGAAGCCAGCAATAACCTCCAGCCCTTGATAAGTAACGGGGGAGTTCCCTAAAGACCTTTGAATCTTATTGATATGAACACGGTATCGGTCATTGTTTCCTATCGGGAACATTACAAAGGCGATATATCCGTTTTTAAAGCCGTCTCTATTATCCCTTAACTTTTGAATATCGTCTATGATATCTTGAACATTTTTCGTTACGGGTCGAGTTTTTGGCTTGTTATCACCAACCTTATAACTTGTATTCGGTGTTTTAAGTTCTATTAAAGAACCATTATCGACACAAAGATCAACAAGGTGGCCATGCACCAACTCTTCTACTCGAACACTATGATTGCTTCGATGTAGTTCATTGGCGAGTTCGAATTTCAACCATCCTTCGAATTTAGCCTGTTGGGAGATGGCTATAGCCAGCAAAGACGGATTACGTTGAAGGATTCGACATATCAATTCGAAAAGGATGCTCTCCATAAGTTTCAAATGGATCGACCGTCCCCGAGTCGATTATCTCAATAAAAAAGAAGGGCAGGGAACGTTCTGCTCTCTTATCAGTGTACAGGCTCTGGAAAACCGACGTAGAATAATCGAACATACTGGTGACCCGGCCCTATATGGAGTGTTAATCCATACCAAAACCAGGATCATCTGATGTCCTATATCCCTACTCATTTTTCCAGAATTCGTACACTGGATATAAGAATCACAAAATGACCTTCTGACCTCCAGGTATTTATCCTCCTGGTAGGCTATCGCAAATTTAGGTATTTATTCTCTAACAGCCAAAAACTACGGCATAAACCATCTTGTTCCGTTCCATAGGTGGAGCGGAACAAGCGGAACGGATGGAACGTTTTGAGAGGAGGGATTTTCCGTGCAAAGAAAAACTCGCTAATAATAAGCGAGTTAACTTTTAGAGGGGTTCTCTGTGCAAACAAGACCACCGATGAATAGCAGTTATAGGAGCCGTTTATGAGCCCTTTGACGACATAGTACGGTGACTTTCAACTCCAGATACCTTGTTAAGGACGAGAGCAATCTGGTGGCTGTCGGCTTGCTCACCTTTGCAAACTCTTGAACATCGGAATTTGTCACTCGGCCGGTTTTTAAAGCATGATTAACGACCAGAATGCCGCGTCCCCAGGCTTCAACCTCGTCGCAACGGAAGAATATAATGGCGATGGCCGGTTTGAAGGCACGAGACGGATGCTTCTTCAGCAGGTTGTCAACAGTCCAAGATTCCGGAAACGAACCGTGGTTCCAGAAAACGATGCGGTCCGGATAAATACTTATCTGGATGGGGATTTGCTCTGCATAATCTTTATGTGAAATGCTGTTTAGAATGCAATCTTGCTTTCCTGTGCAATGGCTCTTCTCACACAAAGACAGCCATCCAATTGTACAGGATTGGTCTCGGAGTACAACCTGACCTCGCTCTGCCTTCTTGGCAAATATGCCGTCACTCTGCTTGAAGACTACAAACGGCAGTTGAAGGCAGGGAAAGACCCTCAATATCAATCATCTACCATTCCGGAAATATCAGATGAGACCGAATGCTGGTGAGAGGCTGTATTTCATAGGAAAACGCACCTTTTAGAGGGTTTGTTTTATTGGAAAACGCAGTTATTTATGGTGGTATTTCATAGGAAAACGCACCTCATATCAAAAAATGCACTATCTTTGCACTAACAAAAAGGCAGTAACATGTTATACAGAAAGATTAAAAAACGGATTGAGGAATATCTCTCTTCAGATTCTGATAGAATGCTGTTGATTGATGGTGCACGCCAAATAGGTAAGTCATATATTATTCGCCATGTGGGAAAAAAGATGTTCTCGAACTATATTGAAATAAATATGGAAGAGGATAAATTGGGAGACCGTGTTTTTGCGGAAGCTAAAACCACAAAGGATTTCTATATGGCTCTAAGTGTTGTCGCAGGCGAGAAGATGAAGGAGAGGGATAACACCCTTGTGTTCATTGATGAGATTCAAGCATACGACCATCTTCTTACTCTTGTGAAGTTCTTGATGAAAGAGAAGAAGTTTACCTATATTGCCAGTGGCTCTCTGCTTGGAGTAACTTTGAAAAATACCCAATCTGTTCCTATCGGAAGTTTGGATATACAACATATGTATCCGATGGATTTTGAAGAGTTCCTTTATGCTAATGGTGTAGGAGAAGTGGCAATTGACGCTATGAGGGAGAGTTTCAACAAAAACCAGGCGTTGTCTGATACGATGCATGACAAAATGTTGGATCTCTTCAGAAAATACTTGTTGGTAGGTGGCCTGCCAAAGGCTGTTGAGGTATTCGTAGAGAGTCGTAATGTCGTTGAATTCCGTTCTATTCAGAAAGAGGCTCACGATTTATATGGTGTTGATGCTTCCAAATACGAGGAGGAACATGATAAAAAGCTGAAAATACGCCGTATCTTCGATATGATACCATCAAACCTTGAAAACAAAAAGAAGAGGGTTGTCATTAAGGATATTGAAGACAAAAAGTGGAAAAGAACTAATGACTATTTAGATGAGTTTGATTATCTGATCTCTGCCGGCATAACTTTAGGGGTAAAGGCAATTAGTACCCCAACATACCCTTTGGTAGAGAATAGCGG
>JALFGP010000121.1 GCA_022777205.1 Rikenellaceae bacterium | reverse complement strand
GGGTTGTTATAATAGCTTGAAGAATTGATGAAATCAGAACCGAACTTGATATGTCCGCTTCCGTCATCAGGAAACATAGCCGGATATAGGACAGGGTTATTGTAATATACCTGGCTGAAAATGTCGTGAGCTGAAGTGTTTGGAGATTTCACATTCGAAATCTGTGCATTCATCCTCAGGCCCAGAGTCGTGGACGGGGTAACCTTGTACTGGAGGTTGTTCTGGAAGATGTACCTCATCTGATTGTGGTTGTTGTCCAGGGAGTAGTTCTTCGGAACATTCAGCACTCCGCTGTCGTGGTTGAGCTGGAGGCTCATATAGTAGGTCACGTGCGAACCACCGCCCTGAATGTTGATATTTGCCCTTTCGTTCATAGTGAACTTCTTGAGCATCAGGCTATACCAGTCCACATCCGGATAAACGTATTCATTGATTCCGTCTCTTGTGCCGGCAATCTTGATGTCGCTGTATTTTGGAGTGGGATTGGATGAACGCATCCTCTGGGCATAGTTGTAGGTCTCCATAAAGGTGACTCCGTCTGTGTATTCCACCACGTTTACAGGCTGAAGGAAAGAATGCTCGTAGGTGACATTGATTTTCGCCTTGGTGTTCTCGGTACCGGTCTTGGTGGTGATGAGCATCACACCGTTGGCTCCTCTTGCACCATAAATGGCGGTCGCAGAAGCATCCTTGAGAATGGAGAAGGATTCTATGGTTTCCGAAGGGATGTTGTTCAGGTCGGCTGATGAAATCTCCACTCCGTCGAGCATAATCAGCGGAGTGCTGCGGCCTCCGAAGGTGTTGATGCCTCGGATGTAGAAGGAGGATGTGCTGCCCGGCTCACCGCTGGTGGTCACAGAAATCACACCGGCAAGCTGACCTGCGAGGTTGTTCGTGAGGGAGGAAGAAGGGGCCTTGAGTTTGTCTCCCATCATAGAGGTGATGGAACCGGTCACGGATATCCTTTTCTGTACTCCGGCACCCACCACGACAGAGCTCATAATCTCGTTGTCCGGCTCCATCTTCACATTCAGTATGGCAAGGTCTCCGACAAGCACTTCGGAATCCCTGAAACCCACATAGGAGAAGACGAGTGTAGCATTCTGGTCCACTTCGATGGAATAAGCTCCAGCTTCGTCTGTAATAGTACCCTGGGTGGTGCCCTTAATCATAATGCCCACGCCTATGAGGGTCTCATCTGAACCTGAATCAGTCACGATTCCGCTTACGGTGTGTTTTCCTGAAACCGGTTTAGAAGCCTGCTTTTTCTTCAGGGAAATCTGATTGCCCTTGATGCTGTATTCAATGTCTGTCTTTTCGAACAGCTTCCGCAGGACGGAGTCTATGGTCTCCCCATTGACGGACAGGGAGATACGGGTGTTAGTGTCGACTTCTTTATTGAAAAAGAAGACATAATCTGTGGTCTCTTCAATATGGCTTATGTAGGCCGAAAGCGGCTGGTTTTCCATCGAAAAACTCAGCCCTGTTGTTTGGGCCTGGGCTGAGTTCCCGGGATTAATTGCCATCAGAAGAAACATTGACAGGATTGCCAATAGGAGTTTCTTCATAATCATTTATTTTGATTTACAATTTTTTCGAATTTGACGGTATGCTGACTTGTCCTAGTGTCGACAGTTAAGCGGTAAGTGGCATCGTGATCCCATTTTATATTGGAGTCCGCCCAAGTCAGATTGCCTACTTTACCTTCAGCAGTACTCTGCTGTATACTGTTTGTTTTGTCATCCAGAGTAACAGAATCAGGTATCGGATCCTTCCAGTCAAATTGACCATAATATTTGAAATCCAATTCTTTCGCCCATCTGTCATATGGTAAAATGTTAGACCACTCTTGTTTGTATCGCCCGGTAAACTGATAAACTCCAGTTTCTATTTGTGCCATATGCGGAAGATTCTCATAACGGTTTTCAAAAGTATTTTTATCCCAAGTCATACAGTTCATAACCGTCAAATCTGCGACACCTGCTCCCACGAGTACCTTCGTTGTAGTAAAGATATCATTCTCGCGCATGCCTTTGAAAAGAGTCCAGGAATTTTGAGGATACTGTTTGGCTCTATCATTATATGTGACATCGTGGGAACCGAGATGGAGGATAAACTTATATTTTCCCGTCTCTGCATTGAACTTGTAACCCTCAGCATCCTTGACAAGGAAATCAGGGTCCATCATCACGTATTCCAGATTCTTGCAGCCGGCAAGCGTGAAAGTTTCGCCCTTTTTGAATGTTGTCTCTATGGTGTACTGGTTATTTTCTGCATACGTCAGAGCGTTTCCGTTTACAGTCAGGTCAAGATAATCCTTCTTGGTGATGGTGAAAGTCATAGGGCTGGACTTGTAGTTGAACTCAAGAGTGTAATAGCCTGCTTCCGCAAGATTCCACTTCTTGTCAGAATCTCTGTTCATACTGATTCCGTTTTCACGGGAATCATCAAGGAAATACCACTCGCCTGCTCCGGTCTGCTTATCAGGGCCCTCCCAGCGATCTTCAGGTTTACCTTCCCACAATTTTTCACCGTGAATCTTGAAGTTGCCAGCCTTGAGATAGCCGCTCCAGGTGGCTTTGCCTGCCTGCTTGTTAACATCCATCTCATATTTGTCCAACTCCCAACTGAGATTGTCTCCAGTAATCCAGAACCTTTCTCCACGATCCTGAAGTACCTTGAGCTTCATTGTGTTGGTGTCGAGTATGAAAGTGCAGTATTTCTCCGTGTAGTTCTTTCCGCCCCATTGCTGTATCTTCAAAGGAAAAGGCTCGTCAGATACCACGACGTCAAACTCCGGGTCTTCTGAAGAAACATAGGCATTGGTATCTCCATTATAGGCGTTGTAATATTTGCCGGTTGAACCAACTTTGAAATTGATTTCATAGTTCTGACCGCTTACCCAAACATGTTCGATGGTATATACACCCGATTCCGATGCCGTTTCTGTCATTTTAGTCTCTTGTTTGGAATAAGGATGGTTGGAAACAAAGACAGGTGCAGCGGTCTGATATTTCGTTGTTTTGGAAGCCTTTGCCAAATCGATATTGATAGGAGTTATGAATCCGCTCTTCCAATTCTTTGCCTCCTTGGATTTGAATTCATATACTGAACCGCCATAGGTTTCAACAGTATAAGTCACTGAGCCACTTTCGTTTGCAGCTATTGTTGCAGGAACAATGACAGCATATACGGCCTTGGTATATTTCTTGTCTGCAACCACGATTTCACGAGATTCAACATTTACGGTCACGCTGTTTCCTTTTCCTGCGGCATTAACGGAATTACCATCATAATCCACGGTGAAATCTCCGCTCAGATTTGCCCCTGTTGCACTGACTTTTACACTCTTAATCAATTCTCCGCTTGGAGTGGTCGAGTCATAAATATTGAACTGAAGTACAGCTCCTGCAAGTTTGAAATAAGCATCATATTTGACGGTTTGAGCTGATACAACAAGGTCTTCCAAAAGACCGTCTTCTTTCCCTTTGACACCTCCCACAAGGCAGGCACGGCCTCCTGATATACCGAGCTTATTCTGAGTCTGGACAGCAGGAATAGTGAAGGTCACTCCCTGATCTGATATTGCCTTAGGCTCCAGAGATGGAGATACTATTCTGTAGGAACCGTCTTTTATATTTTCAAAAGAAAAGCAGGCCTTGGTTCCACCGTTCAGGATTTGAGAAGCGGGAAGAGTAGCAGTTGCTGCTTCTGTATATCCAGGCTTGGATATGAGTGAAGCAGTCTCTCCTGCTGACCAAACTGCACTGATTCCGTCAACAAAGCCTACTTTGGTCAATGGCATAGCCTCAGCTGTTACGGAAATGCTTCTGCTCTGTTTTTCAACAATTGTTTCTTTCTGACAAGAAACTGCGAATGCTGCGACTGTGGCAGCAATGATAATAGTCTTTTTCATACTGCCTTCTGTTTAGTTTGAAAATTCATTGTCTGGGTGGTCATCAGTTTGGAAATAAATCTGACCTGGCTCGGAGGAAAGGGATGTGGCAAACCCATGCTCAACGGTTACCCCCCCCCACAAAAAAATTTCAGGTGTTTTGTAGTTCATAATAAGTTATTTAGTTATTTGTGTTCATTCTTGCGACTAATACGGATTCTCCATTATGGGAGAAAGAAACGGGAGCGACAAAGGCTATACTCTCCAGCACACTGTCCAGGCCAGCCTTCAAGTCAAGTTTTCCGCTTATGTATATGTCATCCAAAGGCTCCCTGCAGACAAAGTCCCGGTCGAAATATTTGCTGAGCTTTTCAAACACTTCCGAGATATTCTGGTCTTTGCATATAATCTTGTGTGATGTCCAGCTTATGACCGATTCCACATCTACCGATTTCACGCTTTCAAGTCTGCCGCTCTGGAAAGCCACCTGCTGACTTGGGAAAAGGACACAAGTCTCCGAGGTTTCAGTCTCCACCTGGACTTTGCCTGAAACCAAGGTAACGACTGCTGCCTCGTCCGTTGTGGAAAAATTGAACTGAGTTCCAAGAACGGCCACATTCATCCTGTCCGAGAGTGCCGTGAATGGCCTCTGCTCATCCCTTGCCACATCGAAATAGGCTTCCCCTTCCAGAAACACCATTCTGTCGGTGCCGGAAAAATTGGACGGAAAGGTGATACTGGAAAGAGAATTTAGATAAATACCAGTGCCGTCGGAGAGTTTGAGATTCACCATCTTGCCCCTTGGAACCCTTATGCTGTTGTAACCTTTGGCCGACTTTGTCCCCAATTGCACGGAATTGATGGAAATGCAGCCTTCATCATCCACAGACACCTCTGCCTGCTTGGAATCCACTGAATAGTACTTCCCCTCTGCTGTACGGAATACTATCTTGTCGGAGGCGATGACTCCCCAATCCTCAGATGCAGCCTGAGTCAGACGTTCTTCATCATAGTCCTGATTGGCTTGTCCATTGAAAATCAGGAAAACAGCAACTGCAGCAGCCGCAGCGCAAACGGAAACTGCAGCAGTAATGTAACGCAAAATACGCCGCCCCTTTCCTGTTGTCTTGATTCGGGATGCAATCGAACCCCAAGTTTTTTCTGAATCAGGAGCTGCACTCTGTCCCTTGGCAAGAGCCTGATTCCAGATTTTTCTGTAATGTTCATACTGGCTTGCTATATCGCTGTCTGTCAACAGTTCCGCAAGACGAATCTTATCTTCTTCTGTGAGTTCATTCCGGAAAGAACGGATGAACAGATTCAAATTATTATCCATAATAAAGGCCTTTATCAATATAGACACAAAAAAATGAGGACACCCTTGAAAAAAGAGCATCCTCATTGATATTATGGAACACTACGGATATTTATTGCAGTTTGTCGAATGTGACGGTATGAGGATTGGTGTTCCTATTTACGGTCAGTCGATATGTCTGCCCATCTTCCCACCTATCATTTGAATTCTTAAAAGTAAAATTGCCTTTAGAATTGCCTTCAGATATCTGTTGGATTTTGCCGGTATTGTCCACCCAATTGACTATGTCCGGAGTGCCGACGCGCCAGTCGTTGTCTTCGAAATATTTAAAATCCAGACTCCAGGTCCATCTGTAGTATGGCTTCTGCCACTCCCAGGAACCGCTGTAAACTCCCGTAAACTGATAAACACCTTTTTCAATCTCTGCCATATACGGCTGGACAGATGATTCTACACTCCATCCAGGCTGATTTTGGGAGTTGACCGTAAGATTGCCAATACCCAATCCGGCAAGAATAAGTGTGGAATAGAAACCATCATCATTTTTGATACCCTGGAAAAGGGTCCACGATGCAACCATTTTCTTACCTGCATCATCAGCATAAGTAATGTCATGCGACTGGAGATTGAGGATGAACTTGTAGGTTCCATCCACTGCATTGAACTTGTATGAATCACCTTCCTTTATAAGGAAATCCGGATCCATGTGTACGTATTCCAGATTCTTGCAGCCGGCAAGCGTGAAACTGTCTCCCTTTTTGAAGCTTGTTTGTATGGTGTACTGGTTATTTCCTGCATACGTCAGGGCTTGACCGTTCAAGGTTATGTCAAGGCTTTCCTTAGGGGTAACGACAAATGTCATAGGCTTTGCCTTATAATTGAACTCAAGAGTATAATATCCGGCATTCTCTATTACCCACTTATGGTCAGAATCGCTGTTCATACTGATTCCGTTCTCTCTCGAACTGTCATAGAAATACCACTCACCGGAGCCGGTCTGCTTATCAGGGCCATCCCAAGAGCCTGGCTGATACAGATTTTCACCGTGAATCTTGAAGCTGCCGGCCTTGAGATATCCGCTCCAAGTGGCTGTGCCTGTCTGCGTGTCCACATCCATCTCATATTTGTTCAAGTCCCAACTGAGGTTATCGCCTGTAATCCAGAACCTTTCCCCACGATCCTGAAGCACCTTGAGCTTCATTGTGTTGGTGTTGAGTATGATGGTGTAATATTTCTCAGTGTAGTTCTTTCCGCCCCATTGCTGTACTTTCAATGAATCCGGTTCACTTGAATACACCACGTCAAATTCAGGATCTTCCGATGAAATCCACCCGTCCACAGCGTTGTAATAGAAGCCGCTTGTTCCGGCAGGGAAATAGATGTCCTTTTCCTGACCGCTGAGCCAAACGTGTTCGATCGTATAGACTCCCGGCTCGGTTTCCGTCATCTCAAAATCGCCCATAGTGTAGGGATGTGTGGAAGACATAATCGGTTTCTCCCTTTCGACCTTGGTTGCATTTGCAAGGTCAATGTCCACGGTGCTGACAACCCCGGCTTCCCATTCCACAGCTTCAGTCATATCGAACTCATAGACAGAACCATCCGTAACGACAGTATAAGTCACTGAACCGGACTCGCTTGCTGCGATTTGAGCAGGGACTGTGGCGATGTAGATTCCTTTTGCCGAAGCCTTGTCTGAAACCACGATTTCAGGATTGTCCACACAGACGCTGACAGTATTGCCGCTTCCGGATACCGATTTTACCTTTCCGTCGTATCCCACGGTAATATTACCGCTGAGTTTTCCGGCAGGGGCTTTGACAGAAACACTCTTCACCTTTTCTCCGGTAGGATTGGAACTGTCATATACATTTACCTGAAGCATTGCTCCGGCGAGTTTAACGGATGCCTCATAAGCTGTTTCAGAACCGACAGCAATATCAGCACCGTCCTTGGCTCCTCCGATCATACAGGCACGGCTGCCCGAGAGACCGAGTTCCTTTTGAGTCTGGCTTGCAGAAATACTGAAGACCACTCCGTCAGATGAAATGGAAGATGATGAAGGGGATATGATTCTGTAGTTGCCTTCCGGGATAGCTTCAAAGGTGAAAGCGGCCTTGCTGCCGGCTATGTCCGGTACGTTCAGCTTGGAGGTGGCTGTAACGGAATAATCAGAGGTTGAAATGAGTGCGGCGGTCTCACCTGCAGTCCAGACCGGTTGTACATCGTCTTTGATGCCCATCTTGGTAAGGGGTGCAGATTCAACTGTGACCTTGATGGTTTTGTTCTGGTCCTTTACCGCATTTTCCTTTTGGCAGGACACTGCGGTCAATGCCACGATTGTTGCAATTGCTAAAATCTTTTTCATATTATCGGTTATTAGAAAATTTCCGTGTTTTATTGTATAGACACATAAAAAGAAGGACACCCTTGAAAAAAGAGCATCCTCCGTGAAAAAAAATTATGTTAAGTCAGAGACCTAGGAAAATCAGCAATATCAGATTCTTTTTTGCGAAAATACGTATTTGCTTGAGACTCTTGGTGATATAAGCTTCGACAGTCTTTTCGGACAGGCCCATATTCGTGGCTATCTCGGAATTCTTCAAGCCTTCGTTGCGGGACATTTCGAAAATCTGACGGCATTTCGGGGATAGTGTCTTCATAGCTTCCCAGACCACTATGCTTATGTCTTCTTCAGTGATTCTGCGCTGATCCATATCAGCAGTGCCAAACTCCGCCACAAACTCCAGGCTGGTTGTAGGTACCCGTCCCCTGAGTTTGTTCAGACAACGGTTGTGGATGGAACTGCGCAGATAGGATTCCACGGAAGTGTGGATTTCTATGCTGCCCCTGTTGGTCCAAAGGTAGAGCATCAGGTCCAGCACCACTTCCTCGGCATCAAGACTGTCGATGTAGAATGAGGCATAACGGTAGAGCACATCGTAGCAGGCATCATACAGCCTTTTGAAGGCATTGGTGCTGCCTGATTGCTTGAATTCCCGCCATATTTCATTGACACCCGTCATAGATTGCTACAGACTGTCAAAGATGAAAGGCAGAACTGATTCCACGCGGGCGAATTTGAGTATGTAGTCGGCTCCGACAAGAAGTATGGTCATCGGCACGCCGCCCTTGGTCTGATATTCAGCCATCACCTGACGGCATTGCCCGCAAGGAGTGGCCGGTCTGCCGCACAGTTGCCCGTCCTTGACAGCTGCAATCGCAATGGAAACCATAGACTTGTCGGGATTGTTGGCATTGGCATAGAACATTGCCGTCCTCTCGGCGCAAAGTCCTGAAGGATAGGCTGCATTTTCCTGATTTGCACCAGTGATAATCTGCCCGTCGGAAAGCCTTACTGCTGCGCCCACATTGAATTTGGAATACGGGGCATATGCGCCTGAGACTGCCTTCACAGCAGCCTCTGCAAGTTCACGATCCTCAACTGAAAGCTCATTCAGAGACTCATAGCGTTCGTATTCTATTTCCAGAACATTCTTTGTCATAATCCTGTGGTTTTTTATAACTTTGCGCCTGTGTTGCACAAAAATTCCGGACAACACTAAAGTCCAAAGTGCACAAATATAACAAAATTCAAATTTTTGAGCAAACTTCGCTTCCAAAACAGAATTTTAGCCGATGAAAATATGCGTAGGATTATCAGGAGGGGTTGACTCCAGTGTGGCTGCCTTGCTGCTCAAGAGGCAGGGATATGATGTGTTCGGTCTGTTTATGCAGAACTGGCACGATGCCTCCACCACCCTGCACGGAGAGTGCGAATGGGAAGAGGACCGCTTTGTGGCGGAGATGGTGGCCCGCAAGATTGGAATACCTTTCTATTTTGTGGATTTGAGCAAGGAATACCGCCAGAAGGTGGTGGAATATATGTTTGCGGAATATGCGGCAGGAAGGACTCCCAACCCTGATGTGCTGTGCAACCGGGAAATCAAGTTCGCGGCATTTTGGGAAACGGCAAAGAAACTGGGGGCGGATTATGTTGCCACCGGGCATTATTGCCGCAAGGATACTCTCAAAGACGCAAACGGACAGGAGGTGCTGGTGCCCAAGACCTGGGGCGACGGGGGTATGACACCGGTTTACAGGATTTTCGAGGGCAGCGACCCCAACAAGGACCAGAGCTATTTCCTCTGCCAGCTCACCCAGGAGCAGCTTTCCACTGCACTTTTCCCTATTGGAGACATCTGCAAGCCTGAGGTCAGACGTCTGGCTGCAGAGGCGGACCTGCCTTCTGCCGACAAGAAGGATTCCCAAGGCATCTGTTTCGTGGGCAAGGTGGATCTGCCGACTTTCCTGAAGCAGAAACTTGAAGCAAAGGAGGGTGATGTGGTGGAGGTGTATCCGGAATTCTACGAGCAAAGCAGTCAGTATCAGGAGATTGCTGAAATCTTGAGGTCCATATCCATGGACGGGGCTGAGGCTGATATGATTTCCTCATACATAAGCGAGACCAAGGGGGCCGGAAGCGAGGGCGTATGCCACTGGGATATGGAAAAGCTTGCCGGACTCAGCGACGACCAGTTGGATTGCCTGAGCAGAGAGATAGACTACTCTTCCATTCATTTCGAGACCGAGACCTACCGCAGCGGCAGGAAACACGTCAAGAAAACCCGCTACAAGGAGAATCCGTTCGCCAAAATAGTGGGCCGTCACGACGGGGCGCATTTCTACACCATAGGTCAGAGAAAGGGGCTGAACATCGGTGGGCACAGCGATTCCATCTTCGTGATTTCCACAGATATAGACAAAAACATAATCTATGTCGGGCAGGGTCACAGGCACCCCGGACTCTCCCGCAGCTGCCTCAGGATTCCCCTTGAGGACCTGCATTGGATAAGACCGGACCTGGAACTCAAGTCCGGGGAAATGTGCAGGATGAGAGTAAGGATACGCTACCGTCAGCCCCTCCAGAACGCCACGCTCCTGATGAGGAAGTCTGCGCTGTACATTCTTTTCGACTCCCCGCAGCGGGGCATCACTCCCGGTCAGTTCGCTGTCTGGTATGCTGCTGACGATGAGATGATTGGCAGCGGAGTTATCTGACAGAGACACCCGGATGGGCCGGGTGTGACGTTGGATGTGGATGGTCGGGGCGGGATGACATATGGATGTGATAATCCCAATTTTTCTGAGAGGATAATAGTTATTTTTGTGAGGATTACTTAACTTTGTCTGCACATCAAATTGGTTGCATTATGAGTTTTGAACAACTGGATTTTGTAACATATTGCATTGGTAATTTGTCCATAAGGTTGCATTTGCCTCAAAGGACCGTGTACACCAAACTCAAGAATTCAGGTATCCTTGACAATTATATTATCAGGGGATATGATGTGCTGCATACTTTTGGCAAAGATTACATTATGAATGACCTGATTTCATATATGCAGGAAAAAGGAGCCTTGATATGAAACTCTACCATTCATCAACAGTAGTGGTCGAACATCCTGATCTTAAGCACTCCAGAGATTATTTGGATTTCGGCAAGGGATTTTATTTGACATCATTGAAAGAACAGGCTATTCGGTATGCAGAACGTTTTTTGTTAAGAGGCCAAACTGCATTTTTGAACAAATACGAAATTGAAGATAATTTGCCTGACCTGAATATTAAAGTATTTGAGGCATATAACGGGGAATGGTTGGATTTCGTACTTGCTTGCAGACAAGGAACAGACTCTACCGATTATGACCTTGTGGTGGGAGGAATTGCCAACGACAGAATATTCAGGACATTAGACTTGTATTTTTCAGGCGAAATTACAAAAGACGAAGCTTTGAAGCGTTTGAAATTCGAAAAGCCAAACAATCAGTATTGTTTCAGAACAATTGAAGCAATAAAATGTCTGACGTTCGTCCTTTCTTCACCAATTTACAAATAATGGATGATTCAAGAAACATAATTATACAGGCCAAAAATGCCAGAATAATATCCATACTTGCAGAGAAATTTGACGGTTCATTGGACAAGGCTATGGATGTATTTTATAATTCTGCGACCGCTCAGATGATTCAGGATGGAGTAGCGGATCTGCATTGCAGGAGTGATCGTTACCTTGCAGAAGAAATCTACAGAGAGTATACAGAGACACCCGGCCGGGGCCTGGTGTGACATTGGATGTGGATAGCCGGAACCGGGTGTCTCGTCAATGATGGGATTGATGCGAAGGAGCGGAACAGTTTTATCTGACCTGAATGTGCACAGTTGCGCTGCGCAGTCCCTTGCCGCTGACCTTAAGGACGGCATCTCCGGGAGTTTCGCCGGCTTGGAGAATGACAGTCAGGGCACCGTGGAAAGCGTGCATCTGCGGCAGGTGGAAAAGGTCCAGACAAGTCGGGTCTCCATTGGCGGAAGCCCGGTATGATGCGGCACCGTCCACGCTGAATTTCAGCAGATTGGCAGCATCTGGACAGATATTTCCGTCCTTGTCCACCACCCTCACAGTCAGATAACACAGGTCCTTGCCGTCCGCCTTCATAGCCGAAATTTCATTCTGCCCGAGATAGGACAGACCGCTTACAATCTCGATATGATGGGGCTTTCCGGCAGTGCGCACAACCTTCTCAGCCACCGCATTTCCTTCGGCATCGTAAGCCACGGCCTTGAGTTCGCCCCTTTCATAGCGAACTGCATCCCACATTAGTCTGTAACGGGATTCGTGACTCTCTTCCTGCAGACCCTTGGCCAGCGGGGTCGGCTTCTTGCGCTGCCGGCCCTGACTCACCCCGTTCACGAACAGCTCCGCTTCAGGGCAGTTGGTATAGACAAACACGGGCACCTCGTCTCCCTCTTTCCAGTTCCAATGTGGCAGCAGGTGCAGGGTGAGTTCATCCTTGTTCCAGAGGCTGCGGTAGAGATAGAACCTGTCCTTAGGAATGGAAGCCAAGTCTATGATTCCGAACATTGAACTGTGGTTCGGCCAGGCATCGGTATCGTAAGGTGTAGGCTCTCCAAGATAGTCAAAACCGGTCCAAACGAACTGTCCCATAGTCCAGGGATAATCCTCTTCAAGGGCAAAGTCTATGTCCGGCACATTGGACCACCAGCAGGCATCCAGGTCGTAGGAAGAGCATTGATGGTCCGCATCCACTGCTCCGAAACGCTTCTGGGCCGGGAACTTGTACACTCCCCTTGAGCTCACTGTCGATGCCGTCTCCGACCCGAGGACATAGCCGTGGGGCAAGTCCCTGTAGGCCTCCAGATATCTGAAAGTGCGGTAGTTGAGTCCCGGAATGTCAATGAGTGCCGCAAATCCGTTGTCAAGCACACAGGACACCTGGTCCATTCCGCAGGTGCAAGGCCTGGTCGGGTCTTCGCGGTGGCATATATCCTGAAGGAAACGCGCCACCTTGTAGCCCTGGGAATCGCATTGAGTCGGCACCTCGTTGCCTATGCTCCAAAGTGCCACACAAGGGGAATTCCTCCAGCAGCGCAGCATCCTCACCATATCCCTCTCTGCCCAGCTTATTCCGGGAATATCGGACTCCTCATTGAAGAAACTGTGATATCCGTTCTCACATTTGGCAATATCCCATTCATCGAAAGGCTCTATCATCATCATAAAGCCCATTTCCTCACACAGTTGCACCAATTCCGGTGCCGGCATATTGTGGGAAGTGCGGATGGCATCGCAGCCCATATCCTTGAGCAACAGCAGTTGATGACGCAGAGCCGAGACATTCACCGCTGCCCCTAGAGGCCCGAGATCGTGGTGGTTGCAGACCCCGTGGAATTTGCGCGGCTGTCCGTTCAGGAAAAAGCCCTTCTCCGGGATGAATTCCATTGTGCGTATTCCGAAACGGGTCTCATACACATCCGCAAGACGCTCACCATCGTAAATCTCAGACACGGCCCTGTAGAGGAAAGGGGTCTCAGGCGACCAGAGCTGAGGATTTTCCACTATGAAATTCTGCACCAGAGGCTGTCCTGCACCTGTCTTGCCTGCAAAGGTCTTCACAGCGGCGAGTTTTCCGTCAGGGGCATATATGGAGGTGGTTATCTTCAGCGCTGCACCTTCCCCACCTTCCACTTCCGTTTCAAGATGCACCGACGCATAGCCTGGCTTAACGTGAGGGGTGGTTATATGAGTACCCCAGACAGGCACGTGAACCTTGTCGGTGGTCACCAGATGTACATTGCGGTAAAGTCCTGCACCCGGATACCATCTGGATGAAAACGGACGGTTCTCCAGACGCACGGCAAGAGTATTGGGCTTTCCGTCTGTGTTCAGATACGGGGTGGCATCGAAGTGGAAGGGACTGTAGCCGTAAGGTGAACGACAGGCTTCCCTGCCGTTCACATAGACCACTGCCTCACTCATTGCCCCGTCAAAAAGCAGCTCTGCCTGACGACCTTCCGAAACCTCGAAAGTGCAGCGGTACCAGCCCACACCCACATAGGGCAGGCCTCCGGTCCTTCCGGTCTTGAGCGTGGCCTCAGTCTCGAAATTCTGAGTCACAGCCACACTCTGGAGGTCATTCTCGATGCTGAAAGGTCCAGTGATGGCCCAATCGTGGGGCACGGAAACATTTTCCCATGCAGAGTCGTCATAGCCCGGCTCCTGAGCCTGAACGGCATCTCCAAGATGGAACTTCCATCCTTTTTCAAGCAAAGTTTCATTGCGCTGGGCAGACAAAGTCAAGCTGAAAGCAAACAACAGGGCAAGTGAGGTCAAAAGTTTCATAATTGTCAGTCTTTGAATGGATCAAGAGCAATGGTAGGAGTTCAGGGGTAGGGCGAAGTGAAATAATAGAGGAAATAATACCAAAATTTTTCAATAGCCGGAGACAGCTATCGCCAGAACATAAATCCGAAATAGATGCGGGGACCGAGCGGGAAATCGGGCTGACGGGAGGTCACGTCCAGAAGGCAGTCGGCCCTCAGTACGATATGCACCTCGGAAGTAAGTGCAAATTCAAATCCCAGATATGGACAAACCGCCATAAAGGCATATTTGCGGTAAGAAGTGGTGCCGTCGTCAAGAATGAAGTCGGATGTGGTGGCATCAAGCACAGTTGCATTCTTGACCGCACCACCACCTATGGTCACTCCTGCAAAAGGGAACCAGCGTCCTGCAGGATAAATGAAATCAACCAAAAGGCCTCCCCAGCCTATGCTCTCGTTGCTGTTATTCTTCCCGTAATTCAAGTGGGACACAAATCCCTCACTGCCCACACGCAACCAGTTCCAGAGATGCACCTTTGCAGCTCCACCGATTCCGTAAGGCATACCGCTCATACGCATAGGCCCGACTACAGCCCCGGACGGTGAGGCAAAATTCACATCCGAAGAAGTGAGCCAGCCCGTATGGACCATCATTCCTCCTGAACAGCCCCGGAAGACCTTGTACTTGGACACGATGGTCGAATCAGGTCCGTAGTCTTTTGACTGCTTCAATCCTGTGGAAGTCCTTGCAATCCCGGAAACCGGAAAAGCCATTGCCACTAAGGCCAACAATATGGTAATCAGCAACTTTCTCATATCTTATGATCGGTTTTAGGATTCTCTTGATTTCTTCCCTTCGCCAAGGCATTGCGGCGCATTTTCTTGGCCACCACCCTTGCCAGACCGCCCTCGCTGGTCTCCTTGTAAAGCGAAGGCAGGTCCTTGCCCGTCTGCTTCATCACTTTCACCACCTGGTCGAAACTTACCCTGTGAAGGCCGTCGGTGTAGGAAGCATAGATATTGGCATCCAGGGCCCTCGCCGCAGCATAGGCATTCCTCTCGATGCAAGGAATCTGCACCATTCCGCAAACAGGGTCGCAGGTCATCCCGAGATGGTGCTCCAGTCCCATTTCCGCAGCATACTCAATCTGATTCGGGGTACCTCCCATAAGCTGGGTCGCAGCAGCAGCCGTCATTGCACAGGCCACTCCCACCTCGCCCTGGCAGCCTACCTCGGCTCCGGATATGGAAGCATTGGTTTTCACCACATTGCCCACGAGAGCCGCTGTGGCAAGAGAACGGATAATCCTCCTGTCACTGAAATCATAGACCTTCTTAAGATGGTAGAGCACGCTCGGGAGCACGCCGCAGGACCCGCAGGTGGGAGCCGTCACAATGGTCCCTCCCGAAGCATTTTCCTCGCTCACTGCCAGCGCATAGGCGAAAATCATCCCCCTGGTACGCAGCACATCCTTGTAGCCCTCGGCCCTTATATAATAAGAGGAAGCCTTCCTGCGCAGATGCAGCGGTCCGGGAAGCACGCCTTCGTGGTCCAGACCGTTCTGGATTGACTCCTGCATACGGTTCCAGATTTCTGAGAGAAAATCCTCAATCTCCTTACCCTCAATCTCATAGACATATTCCCAATAGGACTTGCCGTTGGCATTGCACCAGTTCAGCAATTCCGTCATTGTGTTCAAAGGATAGATGTCCGGAGCCTGCACGGAAGACAGCTGGTCACATTCGATTGCTCCGCCTCCCACGCTGTAGAATGTCCATTCGTCAGACACCGACCCGTCCGGGGCAACTGTGGCGATGCTTATCGCGTTTGGATGATGAGGCAGAAAAACTTTAGGCTGCCATTCTATCTCCACCGGACCAACGGCCCCAAGAGCCTCATTCACAGCCACATCCGTAAGGTGTCCCTTACCTGTTGCAGCCAAAGACCCGTACAAAACCACTTTGAAGGCCTCAGCCTGTGGGTGATGCTGCAGATATACCCTGCAAGCCTCATTCGGTCCCATAGTATGACTGCTGGACGGCCCCTTCCCTACTCTGTAAATCTCTCGAATACTCTGCATAAGTCAGATTCACTTAATAGACTCAAGAATTCTTCAATTTTGTAAAACCTCCGCGAAGGTACAAAAAAATGTATTTAATTTTGCAGTGAATTTGCACTCCAAGAAGGCACACCCTCGAATCCGCCCTTACCCTCTCCCGCGCAAACATTGCCAGGAAGAACTGGACAGATGACGCCGGTTGAGACGGATATTCGGAAGTCTCAGTTTCTCTCCTGGAAACTGGTGATTTCCTGTTCATCAAGTTTCAGGAGGTCGTATTCCTTAAGGAGGGAGCCATTGTCGAAGAGGCAGACCAGAGGCATCGAGCCGTTGGTCAACTGGATGAAAGTCAAGGGATCCAGAATCTGACACGGCAGAGCAATTCCGCCACCATAAGTCTTGAAAAATTCTGAAACAGCCGCATCATCGTCCTCTCCTTTGCCCATAAAAACGCAGAGAAAATCCTCCTCCGGCAATGAATTGTGCCGAATAATCCCAGCCATTTTGGACACGCAATGACGGCAATGTTCACAATCCACAGAATAGAAACATACCACCTTCTTTCCTTCCGCTGATAATCCAAGCTCCTGACACTCAGCAACATTCAAATCAGAACTGTCAGGTTTGGTCAGGCGGTAGAAAAAATCCGGAGGATTCACCGCCACAACTGTTGCCAGCACAGCCACGCAAAGCCCTGCTGCCACCCACGGTCTGAACCTGGCCTCTAAACGAATTTCCCCGCCCTGCCTTCCGAGGTACAGCAGCACCGCACAAGCCACATTCTTCCACAACGAATCAGACGGTCCCATATCGGCAAACGCCCCGAAACAATGGCAGGACTGCTCATCGCCAACAGCCGTTCGCCAGAGAAGAAATGCCGAAAACGACAGCAGAAGAACGGCAGTGGAGATATTTACAAATCTCTTCCACCAGCCACTGAGAAGCCCCAGGCCGAGGACTGCCTCACCCGCAACAAGAAGCCTTGCAGCCACGGAGCAGAGGTCGAAAGAAGCCAAACCGAATGAGAATACATATAGCTCAAATTCGGTCAGGGACAAGAGTTTAAGTGTGGCGGACACACAGAAAAACAGTCCCAAGAATACTCTCGGGACTGTCTGTCTTGTCTTGCTTGGAGCCTCGTGATTACTCATAAATGTCCACACAAGTCACAGTCGTTGTGCCACTTCCGACTTCCACCTTGGAATTCAGGTCTTTGCAAGACTTGGATTCACTGCGCGGAAGTTCTGAAGTGGTTTCCGTCTTGCCGCTTGAAGTTTCAATCCTGGTCGTGCATTTGCATTTGTCCGACTTCTGGCAGGAAGCCGCACAAAGAATCACAGAGACAGCGATGAATGATACTATAATTCTCTTCATAACAGGTTTTTGCAATGATTGATTAACATCTTCGGGGCTATTGCAGTCCCAATAATTTTCACAAAGTAAGTCATTTCTGAACTTATCTGCAATAATTTCAGATAAAAATGTCACTTTAAGGACATAATCAGTCTCTTTTTGGACGTGCACAAATAGCCTTGACTATGTAAAACACCACAATGCAGAGAACAAATACGCCTGCCCCAATCGGCAAAGACCAGCTCTGAGGAAGATTGAAACCGATTTGGGCCACGCAGAGATAAGTCAGGCAGACCGAAGTCATAAATGAAGCTGGCAACAGGGTCATCAGATATGCACAATTCCTGCGGTCTTTCACGAGATAGACAGTCGCAATCCACAACATCACAGCCGCAAGAGTCTGATTTGCCCATCCGAAATAGCGCCAGATGACATTGAAACCGTTCTCATCCGCAATATTGAACCACAGGAGCAAACTGGCCACGACAAATAATCCTATGCTGATATACAAGCGGTTGCGTATTGGTTTCTGATCCAAGTGCAGGAAATCGGCAATGATCATACGTGCACTTCTGAATGCAGTATCTCCGCTGGTGATGGGTGCTGCAACCACTCCGATGACTGCGAGTATTCCTCCCAGAATTCCGAGCCAGGACATCGAAACTGCCACAACAATTCTCGGAGCCGATGCCGACAGAGTAAGACCGACAGTCTCCGCCCCGCCGCCGAAGAAGAACCAGGAGGAAACCGCTGCCCAAATCAGTGCAACCACACCTTCGGTAATCATAGCCCCGTAAAAAACAGGCCTGCCCAATTTCTCATTGGTTGCACAGCGTGCCATCATAGGACTCTGGGTTGCGTGGAAGCCGCTCACAGCACCGCAGGCTATGGTAATGAAAAGACAAGGGAAGATGCTCTGCCCGCTCATAAGTCCCTGCTGCTCACCAAGATTGCCCAGGCCGTTCCAGAATTCGGGAATAGTGGGCCATTTTACAAAGAGGCAAACCATAAGGCCGAGAGCCATAAACAGGAGCGAAAATGCAAACAGCGGATATATTTTTCCTATGACCTTGTCCACAGGAAGCATTGTGGCTATGAGATAATAGATGAATATGACCACAATCCATATCATTACATACATTCTGGAACCGTCTCCCGCAATCTGGCTCAAGAGAATGGCCGGACTGTACACAAATACGGTTCCGACAAGCAGCAGAACGATGATGGAGAAAGCCAGCACGAAAGTTTTCATCCCCTTGCCCATATATTTGCCTGCAAGGTCCGGCAGTCCCGCGCCGCCGTTGCGCATAGACAGCATACCGCTGAAATAATCGTGTACGGCACCTCCGAAAATGGCCCCGAAAACAATCCAGAGATATGAAGATGGACCGAACATAGCTCCCATTATGGCCCCGAAAACAGGACCCGTGCCGGCAATGTTAAGGAACTGGATCATATAGACCTTCCATGCCGGCATAGGCACATAGTCCACCCCGTCTTTCTGTGCAATCGAAGGCGGGATGCGTGCCGGATCGGGCTTGAAAACCTTTTCCACCAGTTTTCCATACAGGATATAGCCCAAAATCAGAGCAACAATGCTTAGAACGAACGAGTACATAATTCAAATTTGACAAACTTGGCGAAATTACACATTTTTAATGTTAAAAAATCATATTTTTTCGCAAATATGTCGGTTTTTTCCGAAATTGGTGCAGAATTTGCCGCCGGTTTGCGCGCTTTATGCACCACAGTGGTGTCAAGATATTTTTTAACCGGGAAATCATCCCCTAAAACGACATAGTATGGGAAACGAAAAAGCCACCAGAATCCAGACATCGATTCTGAACGGCCTTGAAAAGAAAGCATTGGTTTGGCTGGCCAAGAAACAGCCCAAGTGGGTGACATCCAATCTTTTGACATTTATCGGAACCTTGGGCGCCGTTTTGTGTGCCCTCGGATTTGCCTTAGCCAATTACAACCTTAACTGGATGTGGCTCTCGGTCTTCGGACTTTTCGTAAACTGGTACGGAGACAGTCTTGACGGCTCGATGGCAAGGGTGAGACACACCCAAAGACCCGTTTACGGATTCTTCATCGACCACAATGTGGACATTTTCACCATTACGATAATGTGCATAGGTGCCGGAGCCTCCCCAATCTGCCGTATGGACATAGCCCTTCTGGTCTTGGTTGCATATCTCGCAATTTCAGTCCATACATATATAGGTGCAATCCTCAAAAATGAATTCAAACTCACCTACGGCAAGCTCGGACCTACCGAATTCAGAGTCATAGCTGCCGCATTCACCATTTTCCTCATCTATTTCCCTTGGCAGGACAGCCGTTTCCTCACTCAGGTGGAGTGCTTCGGGGGCGGTCTGGAAAGCCTGAACGGAATCTATACCATTTTCGACTGGATTGCGCTTGGACTTGCCTGCATCATCTTTATGCTGCTCATAGTTTCCCAAATCAAGGAGGAAAAAGTGCTATCCGAGATAGATCCTCCAAAGACATTTGACGGGAAGATTCCTGAATAGAACAGCTATGGGCAAAGATTCTTTTCTGACCTTCCGGAAATGGACTGAGTTCATTGTGAGCCGGGCAGTGGGGACTATCGTGGACACGGGGGTACTGTGGCTTGTAGGTTACACCCTTCAACTTGCCGCTGCCAATCATCCTGACAGCGGATTCTGGCAGAATTTCAACTACTGGGGAGAATACTGGGTGGGACCTGCCATATCCTTTGAAATCGCGACTTTCGTCAATTTCATAATGTCCTATTTCTGGATATGGCGCAACCGCATCACTGACAGAAGCTCGGCACGAACTTTCTGGAGGCATTTCTGGGGATTCAACATATCCTGCATCTTCGGCTTCATAGTCAAAATGATTTTCCTTGTGCTCTGTGAAAGGATTTTCCATTGGGACGCGTGGTTATGCAATCTCGCCGCCGTCTGCGTTTCGGGAACACTCAACTATTTTCTGGCAGAATCCGTGGTATTCCGCAAAAGAAGCCAAAAACCGGAACACGAACTTCTCAGCATAGATGAACTGGGCGATTTAGCACCTGTATTCAGTGGTTCATGGGGGCGAGCGTTCGGGAAAATGCTGATGGCATTCCTGAATATCAACAAATGCAACCGGCTATATAACAGCATTTATGGACTCGGCGCGACAGAAGCATCCGACAAACTGGTTCAGGAGATAGGGTGCAAATGTCTGATCGGCAATGCAGAAAGGCTGGACAATCTGCCGGAGGGGGCTTTCATAACCATAAGCAACCACCCCTACGGCCATCTGGACGGCATACTGCTTCTGGATATAATGCTCAAGAAAAGACCTGATTTCAAAGTGATGGTAAATCAGCTGCTGGGCCGCATAGAGCCATTGAAACCGGCACTGGTGACCGTAAACCCCACGACAACTGAAAAGAAGGCCGCTAGCAAAGCCAATCTGAACGGTGTGCGCGAAACACTTCAGCATCTTCAGCAGGGGCATCCTATGGGTTTTTTCCCCTCCGGAGCCGTTTCTGACCTGCATATCAAAACCCGGGACATATCGGACAGACAGTGGCAGGACAGTCTTGTGAGACTCATCAAAAAGGTCCGCGTGCCAATCATCCCAATCCGTTTTGCCGACCGCAATTCGATGTTCTACTATCTTCTCGGGCTGATTGACTGGAAGGTGAGGCTTCTGCGTCTGCCGAGCGAAGTCTTCAACAAACACAAAGGAGTGCAACGTGTGATAGTCGGCAGCACCATCAGCGTGGAAGAGCAGGACAAATACAGCGACATCGACAGTTTCAGGGAATTCCTAAGGTCCTCGGTTTATGCCACTCCCATTCCGGACAATCTCTCTCCGGAACGCTGAACATCCACCTACTGCCACAAAGAACGGAGGAACATGATGCTGAAAAGCTCCCAGTTGTGCCAATTGTGCCCTCCTGTGGTGATGTAGGCCTCATATACATACCCCTTCAGGTTAAGATAGCTCATATAAGACTCCAAGCGAGGAAAAAAGATGTCGATATTCCCGGTCATAAGCCAGTAAAGCCGTGGAGGATCCGCAAACTGCACCGCCAGTTTCTTCTTCAGCCGGGAATAGAACTTCGCATAAGGGCCGATTTTCACAAATGACTCGGCAACAGGCGAAAACATCCCGAGATATCCGAACATATCCGGATGATTTGCAGAAATGTGTATAGTCTGCAATGCCCCGAAAGACAAGCCCGCCAATGCCCTCGAATTCTTTTCCGGAATGGTTCTGTAAAGGCTGTCCACCGCCATCACCACATCCCTCACGAAACCCGTTTCAACCGCTCCGTCCAAATCTCCGAATCCTTCGACCATATTCTTCCTCCTCCCGTGCCCGTAGTCCTTGTCGTCATTGTACTGGTTGGTATTCGGAAGAACCAGGATTGTCTCTTCCATATCTCCGTCCTCAGTCAGTCTGTCTATGTTTTGCAGAATGTTTCCCTGCCTTATCCAGGACAGTTCCGTCCCGCTTGCCCCGTGCAGCAGATATAGCACAGGATACCTCTTGTCCGGGTTATTAGAATAGGATTTGGGCAGATAGACGAACATACGGCGCTCTGACGGTCCAGGGACACTGGTCGGAACCACTACTGATTCAAGAATTCCCTGAGGTTTATAAGCAATATTAGGCTCGGCATATTCAGGAAGAGGAGCAAACTTCGCCATAGTCCCGCAGGAGGAAACACACAGCACAACTGCAATGACATAATGGCAGTAGGCCTGCAGTCTTCCCCATTTACGAATCCGGCTTGCAATAATCGATATATAGTTCAAAAACATATAATTTCTCAAAAACAATCGGCAAATGTACAAATTTTCTGAAATTTTGATTAAGTTTGCTACCCTTTAACGGTCAGCATACTAATTTTAACGAATAAAATGCCAAAAAGAATTGCCATCCAGGGTGTCAAGGGTTGTTTCCACGAACAAGCCGCCAGACTCTTTTATAAAGACTTGACAGACATTGAGATAATCGAATGTGACAACTTTGAGGACCTTTACCTGGCTATGGATTCAGGCAAGGCGGATGCTGCCATTATGGCAATAGAAAACACCGTTTCAGGCGGTCTGCTGCCAAATTTTGAACTCCTGCGCAAATACCAGAGGGAAATCAAAGGGGAAATCTTCCTGCGCATCAAGCAGAACCTGATGGCTCTTCCCGGGCAGGACATTTCCGACATAAAGGAAGTCCGGACCCATTATATGGCAATCAACCAGACCAGGGAATTCTTCCGGGAACATCCGCAAATCAGACTCGTAGAATCGGAGGACACCGCCAAAAGTGCAGCACAAGTGGCCCGGGAAGGGCTCAAGGGAGTGGGGGCAGTGGCCTCGGAACTCGCAGCCGAACTCTACGGGTTGGACATCATAGCCGAAAGCATTGAAACCTTCAAGCAGAACTTCACGAGATTCCTGATATTGGACGAGAACTACAACCCGTCCGAGATCGCAATAGACAAATCCAGCATCTGTTTCACCCTCCCCCACACCGCTGGTTCGCTGGCCCACGTGCTCACAATTCTTTCCTTCTACGGAATGAACCTCACCAGAATCCAGTCCCTGCCGATTCCAGGAAGAGAATGGCAGTATTTCTTCTACGCCGACATAAAATTCGTGGACAGGGAAAGATACCGCCAGGCTCTTGCTGCAGTCCGTCCGCTGATGGAAGACCTGAGGATTCTTGGAGAATATGTGAGCGCCAAAGGCACTGCAGAATAGGATATTCCAAAAATTTACGATATTTGCAACTGCTATATCGAGAATGGTCAGAGACGAATATATATCGAAAGATTCATTTGAATTCGAGGCGGGAGGAAGACTCGACGCCTTGAAAATAGTATTCCATAGGTCAGAACAGGCTTGGGTAGCGGGAGACAGCCGTAAAGTGATATGGATTTGCCACGCCCTCACGGCCAATTCGGACCCATGCGACTGGTGGCCTCAGATGGTGGGAGAAGGTCGATTGCTGGACACCGGAAAATACTTTGTAGTATGCGTCAATATGCTCGCCTCCCCCTATGGTTCATCCGGTCCGTCAAGCATCAATCCAGACACCGGGAAGCCATACTATTTCGACTTCCCGCATGTTACCGTCAGGGATATTGTCAAGGCCAACGAATTGGTACGCAGGCATTTGGGCATTGACAAGATAGACATCATAATAGGTTCATCCATAGGCGGCTTCCAGGCGATAGAATGGACTATAATGTATCCTCAGGCCATTTCAAACGCAGTCTTTATGGCCACATCCGCAAGAGTGACCCCTTGGCTTACAGCCTATAACGAGTCCATGAGAATGGCTCTGGAAGCGGACCCGACCTTTCACGAATGCGGCAGTCTCAAAGGAGGAGAAGCAGGCCTGAGATGCGCCAGGAGCATAGCCCTTATTTCCTACAGAAGCTACGAAAGCTACAACAGCACCCAGGCAGAAGCAGACCCGGACTGCCTTTTTGCGGGCCGTGCTTCCTCCTACCAGAGATACCAGGGCAAGAAACTGGCAGACCGTTTCGATGCCTATTCCTACTGGTACCTATGCAATGCAGTGGACAGCAACAATGCCGGCAGAGGCAGAGGCTCGGTGGAGCAGGCCCTCGGCAGCATAAAGGCAAGTGTAACAGTGGTCGGAATAGACAGCGACCATCTTTTCCCTCCCCCTGAACAGAAGTTCCTGGCCGAACACATTCCCGGGGCGGAATATTTCGAAATAAGCTCCAATTTCGGACACGACGGTTTTCTTTTGGAATTCACACAGTTGGAAAAGATACTTAAACCAATGTTGGATAGGTTATAATATGCAGGTACTTAAATTCGGAGGCACATCAGTTGCCAATGCACAAAGCATCTCTCAAGTAGTGGACATCGTCAGCAAGGCTGCCGAAAGTGACAGAACAATTTTAGTGTGCTCAGCAATCAGCAAATGCACAGACACACTCATCAAAATCGGAAATCTCGCCTCATCTGGTGATTCTGAATATGTAACCTTCATTGATGAACTTCAGGAAAGACACCATCGGATTATCCTGGAACTCCTTCCAATCGAGAAACAGGCTGAACTCATTGAAGTTTGTGATGCCCATTTCAACTCTCTCCGGAGTATCTGCCAGGGCGTGTTTCTGCTCAGGGAACTCTCCCCTGCCAGTCTGGACGCAATCGCAAGTTTCGGAGAACTCTGGTCCACCAAAATCATAACCGCAAAACTCGCTTCCATAGGTCTGGCCACCAAATGGATAGACTCCCGAGAGCTGATCAAGACCACTGAGCAGAACGGGCGCAATGCCGTGGACACAAGACTCACCTTCGGCAGAATCCGCAGGATGATAGAAAACAGTCCCATTACCCAGGTCTTCATAGCTCCTGGATTCATAGCATCAGACATTCAGGGTCGGGTAACCACCTTGGGCAGAGGCGGTTCTGACTATTCTGCATCCCTTTTTGCAGCCGCCTGCGAGGCAAGGACTCTGGAAATATGGACAGATGTGCCGGGAATGATGACAGCCAATCCGAAAACAGTACCTTCAGCAAGGACCATCAGAAACATTTCCTACAAGGCAGCACTCGAACTGTCCCATTTTGGAGCAAAGGTCATCTACCCTCCGACCATCAGGCCGGCAGTTGCAATGGGCATACCTATCTATGTCAAAGACACTTTCCATCCTGATGACCCGGGCACTTTGATTGAGAAGAATCCTCCGCGCAGCAAAGATCAGCTCATCGGAATTTCCAACTCGGACGACATTGCCCTGCTTTCCCTCGAAGGCAGCGGAATGGTGGGCATCCCAGGCTTTTCAAGCCGCCTCTTTGAGACACTCAGCCGCAACGGCATCAATATCATACTCATCACTCAGGCTTCATCCGTACACACAATGTGCATAGCCGTGTCCGAGAAGGATGCAGATAAGGCCAAAGAAGCAGCTGACAGATGTTTCGCCTATGAAATCAGCACGGGGGAACTCAATCCTCTCAAGGTCGAGAAGGGATTCTCCATAGTTTGCCTCGTGGGAGACGATGTGCTGAACCAGAGCGGGGCTACAGGCAGGATGCTCGCGGCGCTCGGAAGGCACAGCATCCGGGTAAGGGCCACTGCTCAGGGCTCTTCCGAAAGGAATGTGTCTGTGATTGTGCGTTCACAGGATGCTTCAGATGCCATCTATCACATACACAACGAGTTCTTTGACAAGTCGCCGGTGAAGGACATACACCTTTTCATTGCCGGGTTCGGCGTTGTGGGCAAGGCTCTTGTGGAACTTATCCATAAGAACTCAGAAAAGATTGTGGCACGAACAGGAAAGAGGATACGAGTGTGCGGACTGTCCAACAGCCGCAAATTCCAAGTCAGCGTGGCCGGGCTGGATCTGAGCAATCCGGAGGATCTGTTGGCACAGGGTGAAAGTTCAATTGACGAGGCTTATTTCCGCCGTCTTGCCGAGATTTCTCTTGAAAATTCTGTATTCGTGGACTGTACGGGCTCTTCAGACATAGCATATAAATATCTGAACCTCTTCAAGAGGGGCTATTCCGTGGTGGCCTGCAACAAAATCACTTTCTCGGCGCCATACAGCCAGTATGCCCGCCTGAAGGAAACTGCGCTCGCCAATGGGGTGTCGCTCAGGTATGAGACTACTGTGGGAGCTGCACTGCCAATTCTGGAGTCCATTTCACGCAGCGTGAACAGCGGTGATGAGATTCTCAAGGTGGAGGCAGTGCTCAGCGGAACCCTCAACTATATTTTCAGCAATTATGCAGGCGGAGAGGGAGGCACATTCGCCGAAGTGGTGAAACGCGCCCAGGATGCAGGGTACACCGAGCCGGACCCTCGTCTGGACCTCAGCGGCAGGGATGTACTCCGCAAACTTCTCATCCTCTCCCGTGAGGCAGGAGTGCCGCTGGAGGAAAAGGATGTCCAGATCAATCCTGTGCTGGGTCCTGAATTCTTCACCGGAAAGGTGGATGAATTCTATGCAAAGCTTGCTGAGAATGAGGAGAACTTCGCGGCTTCCTACAGGGCAGCTGCTGAAAAGGGCCTGAGGCAGAGGTTTGTGGCAAGTCTCATCAAGACTGAAGATGGATACAAGGCCGAAATGGGCATACAGAATGTCAGGCCGGAGCATCCGCTTTTCAATCTTTGCGGAACGGACAATGCAGCCATCATCAAGACGGATTTCTACCCTTCACCTCTGGTCATCCAGGGGGCAGGAGCCGGGGCACGTCAAACTGCTTCGGGGGTACTCAACGACATAATCCTGTAGCCACCCACTTCAGTCAAACAGCACCCGTGGATTCATTCGTCGGGGGCTTTTCCATTCTATGCCGAATTGGGCGAGGGCAGCTGTGCGCTCAGGCCAGAAGGCGTGGCAGAAACCCATTCCGCGAGGCATATCAGCCAGATTGGAATAGGCAATCCTGTCCGCCTCGTCGATTACTTCCTCCCAGCGGGCAGTCCATTCCACAGGGTCGCTCTTCAGATGTCCGGACTCGCGTATCTGGTCCAGACGGCCCTGGTCTGCAAATTCAATATTGCGCTGATAGAAACGCAGTTCCTTCTCCACATCTTCAGTAATGTTCAGATCGTGCATAGTCTGGGCCTCAATATCACGGAGTACTCCGAGCAGGAGATTCAGCAATTTCACCTTCAGCCTCGGATGGTCAAAGACACAATCCAGCATTGCACTGGTTGCGGAATAGAGATAATTCAGCTTGTGAGCGAATTCGCTGAGCCATTGGGCATAATGAAGAAATACCCTGGCCATTTCAGTGGTCTCCCAAGGTCTGTCCATTTCCTGAAGATTCTCCTTCGACAGACTTATGCACAGGTCACAGAGTTCGCAATACTTGTCAAGGTCTTCACCATAGGAACTCTGGGGCTTTGAAGAACATTCAGCCAGAAGTTCAGTGTATTTTTCTTTTGCAGACATATCGGTTTCAATTTATTAGAATCGGTTCCACATATTCCGCAAATATAGAAATTTTCCTCAGATTCCGCCTCCGTCCGTGAAATGGGTCGCAATTGATTTACCTTGGATTACGCGGGAGTATGGCGGGAGGCTTTCAGTCTGCCATATATTACCCCCGATAATGGAATCGTGGCCTATGGTTATGCGTCCGAGTATGGATGAATTGGAATATATGGTCACGTTGTCCTCGATTATCGGATGTCTCGGACCGCTGAGCGCCTTGCCTTTCTCATCATAGCGGAAGCTCTTTGCACCGAGTGTAACTCCCTGATATATACGGACGTGGGCTCCAACGATTGCAGTTTCTCCGATTACCACTCCGGTGCCGTGGTCAATGCCGAAGTAATCGCCGATTTGGGCTCCCGGATGGATGTCGATTCCCGTTTCCGAATGGGCCATTTCCGTGATCATACGCGGCACTAACGGAAGTCCGAGCTGATAGAGGGCGTGCGCCAGACGGTAGTGCAGCATAGCCTTGACCGAAGGATAGCAGAGAATTATTTCTGCCGGGTCCTTTGCTGCAGGATCCGCGTCATATATGGAACTGACGTCTGTCCAGACTGATGCCTTGAGCACCGGGAGCTTTTCCATAAGTCCGGTGGCAATGTCCTGTGGAGAGGTCTCGAGTTTCGGGAGAGATGAAGCGAGTGAAAGTATGCCGTAATACAGTTCGGCGTGTTTCTGCTCTTCGGGCATAGTGTCATAATAGCCCGGAAAAACGGCAGAACTGAAGAGGGCAACCACTTTACGGACAATGGAAGAATCTACGTGCACTCCCACGTGAGTCTGGGCGTGCACATTGAATTTGCTGAAATCTACTGTATTCATACTCAATGGATTAATTTCTCCTGAATCCTTATCAAAGGCTGAATTCGGCTTTGTAACCGTCGAAATCGTAGAGTATGGTGGAGAGGTATCTTTCACCTGTGTCCGGAAGCAGAACCACAATGCGCTTGCCTGCATTTTCAGGCCTTGAAGCCACCTGCAGGGCCGCATAAGCAGCTGCACCTGAGGAGATTCCGGAGAGCAGCCCCTCTTTGGAAGCGAGAAGACGGGAAGTTGCAACGGCGTCTTCATCTTTCACACGTATGATTTCTGAAACGACTTCACGGTAGAAGTTTGCCGGAACAAAACCGGCACCTATGCCCTGGATTTTATGCGGTCCGCTCTGTCCTCCGGAGAGTACCGGTGATGAGGCCGGCTCCACAGCGAAGATTTCAACATTAGGATTCAGTTCCTTCAAGCGTAAACCTGTGCCGCTGAGAGTTCCGCCAGTGCCGACACCTGCCACGAATATGTCCACCTTGCCTTCTGTATCTTTCCATATTTCTTCTGCTGTACGAAGGCGATGTGCCTGAGGGTTGGCAGGATTCTCGAATTGCTGGAGTATGATTGCGCCCGGAATTTCGGCAAGCAGCTGCTGGGCTTTGGCAATGGCTCCTTTCATTCCGTCCTTTCCCGGAGTGAGTTCCACTTTGGCTCCATAGGCCTGTACAATGCGGCGGCGCTCGATGCTCATAGTTTCAGGCATAGTAAGAATGAGCTGATAGCCTTTCACTGCGCTTGCAAGGGCAAGTCCCACACCTGTGTTGCCGCTGGTCGGTTCGATGATGACTCCTCCGGGTCTTAGTCTGCCGTCCTTCTCTGCCGCCTCAATCATCGCAATTGCGATTCTGTCCTTTACGCTTCCTCCCGGATTGAAGGATTCAACTTTTGCCACGACTTCTGCCTGGACACCTGAGAGTTTCTCAAGATTTGAAAGCCTCACCAGCGGAGTGCTTCCGATCAGTTCAAGAACTGAATTTGCAATTTTACTCATAATGCTGAATATTAATTAAAAACAGGCAACAGAATTCAAACTTCTGCTGCCTGTATATGACTCTGATTGATGGAGGCTTCAGACAACCCCCACGGCAGCACAACAGGAACAACAGCAACAACAAACGGATGCTGAACAAATCATATTTATGTTCCTGTACTCTGCCATAACGACTGCAAACCTAAAACTAATTTTTTAGAAATCCAAACATTTTTCAAAGAAATATCAAACCTCCGATTTTTCAGGGACTGAGGTTTCTATTCTGCCAACTACGAGGAGGATTTTAGGAGAGATTAAAAAGACAAACGCCCCCGAGATACTCCCAGAGGCATTCCAAGAGGTGCCTAGCGGAACACTTTTCTTTTTCCCAAACGGCACGAGCGCTGAAGCGCTTCAAGATATTCATTGGGAGTCGTATGATTGGAAGATAGGACACTGAGTTTGATTTTGTGCAATAATTACTTTGTACTGCATAAAATAGTGCATTTTTTGTGCAATAGACTTTGTGAATTGAAGAAAAACTAGTAATATTGCACATGAATAACAAGATATAAGATGAAAACAATCATTCTAAATCAGCGTAAAGAACGTGATGAACTGATGTCACGTCATTATTTAACACGTAGAAGCAATCAAGATACAGACTTATTGTTGAACAGTAGTCTGATAAAGCTAATAACAGGTCCTAGACGAGTTGGTAAATCTACTCAAGCATTATTGATGCTTAGAGACAAGAATTTTGCCTATTTGAATTTCGATAATTACTCGTTGTTGGAAGCATGGAATGCAAACCTTGTTATGCGAATGTTGGATGATGTCTATCCTGGTTATGAATATATATTGTTAGATGAAGTACAAAACCTGGATGGTTGGGACTTGTGGGTCAGTGAACTTTATAGATTGGGAAAGAATCTTGTAATTACAGGTAGTAATGCCAGAATGCTAAGCAGTGAAATGGCTACAGTCTTGACAGGAAAATATCTTCAAGTGGAAATGTTGCCATTTAGTCTTGAGGAGTTTTTCGACTGGAACAAACTGGATCTTCACATGCTTAAGCCGGAAGATATAACGAATTCATTTGTATTGACAGATGATTATCTTAGAAATGGCGGTTACCCTGAAGTGGTGGCTTCACGTCAATTGACTCGTAGTTATCTTGACACCTTGTTTGATTCTATCATATGGAAAGATGTGGCCAAACGTCATAATGTCCGCAATGTAACCGATTTGAATAATTTAGCCATGTATCTTGTATCTAACTTTTGCAATCCGGTTAGTGCAAATGATTTAACGACAGAACTTGGATTCTCTAGTGTCAATACGACCAAGAAGTATATGGATTACTTGCATGAACCATACCTTTTCTATTATTTATCACGTTACAACAATAAACTCACGTTGATGAAGAAGGCACCAAGAAAAGTGTATGTGGTTGACAATGGATTTGTTGCATCTAAGGCATTTTCTATGAGTGATAACTTAGGACGTTTGCTAGAAAATCAAGTGTTCATCGAACTTGTTCGTCGAGGCTACGATGTTGAAAGAACAATGTTCTATTATCGTTCACGAAACGATAAGGAAGTTGATTTCGTTCTTCGCAAAGGAGCGCATATAGAACGCTTGGTACAAGTTTGTTATGATATGAGAAATCCAAAAACAGAGAAGCGTGAAGTGGATAGTATAGTTGAATGTGCTGGAGAATTAAAATGCGACAACCTTGTAATCGTCACTAATAATGATAAGCGTACGATTGAAAAAGATGGTTATAAGATAGATGTAATACCCATTTCCGAATTTTAGAGTGTATGGATGTGCTAGATATTACTTAAACACCAACGTAAACACAGTTCCTTTCGCATCACTCCTGGTTAGCGGTAGTGTTTCATCGAGTGTGTCCGGAACTTGCCTGAACCATCTCTATACGGTCTTTGTAGTTAGGCATCAGTTTGGCGATTTGATCATATCCAGACGTTGATGGGTATGGCTTATAAGACCTTCCGCAAACACAAGTACGGTTTAGATGAGCCATACGAGAACGAAGACGTGATAGTCAAGAGGGGTGTTCTCCTCGGACCAGATAAAGAAGAAGGACAGGCCAAATAAGTCTGCTCTTCGTTTTTACACCCACACTTCTCCATCCACGACATAGTCCTTTACGGCATCGAGGACTTATTCTGCATTTGGGATGCTCATAATCTTGAGTTCCATATCACGGAACTGTACCGTGAAAAAGACATTTTCCTGCCAGGTGATGATGACAGTGCCTTTATAGACTTTTGAACCCGACACAATCGTCAGAGAGGAAGACGAACTCGGTGGTGTTCCAACCTACTTCTAGTGCTAATGCGTGAGTAATATTACATAATCCCATACGCTTTTAATAGATTGGGCATTCCCGTTGCAACTTCCTGTACTACCAAGCCCGTATCATCTGTACATCGCCTGATTCTATTGATCGTTTATCCTTACGTAGTACTGTACGGAGTGTCTTGCCAATCTTGACGGCAATGGCCACTGTCTTTCCGGGCGTTTAATCGGAGCACAGACAAAAGTCTCCGCGACTTCCTGAAGGGAAGGCACGGAGACTTTCTGCGCGGAGTTATTAGAGTGGAAGTCCCGGAGCCACGACAGTGGCGTAGGGGCTGGAACTTCTTAAATTGAGGGAAGGCTACATTGCCACATAACAAATCCGCGGGTGCGACAGCTACCATTAAATAAAAATAGGCCCCAATTTTGGAGCCTATTTTTAATGAAGTTCTGGATGATTGTATTTATACACCACATCAAAGACAAAGATATACTCATTGATTGTCTCCTTGATTTGGATTGGTAGCATTAATGACACCTGACCATCTAAACCTGATTTGGAAGGATACATTGATTTTGATGTCCACTTCTTGAGTAAATCACTATAGTATATCAACTCCGTCGGTGCTGCAATATCCTCCAATTTTGCTCCTCTAATAATAACAGATGCTGGCTGATCTCCTTCTCTTTGCGAGTACTTAATACCACTATGCATCACCTTTGATGTTGAACCACTCATACCAACAAATACCGCCTCATTCCATACAACTTTAATTGTATTATCAGATACATTCTTTAGCACAAAACTAAACTGTTCTTTATCTCCAAAAATCAATATATCAATAACGTTGTCGACATAAGAAAACTTAGTTACTCCTTCTTCATGAATTGTAGATGTCTCTCCGTAACGTACTGATTCATCTGCCGGCTTCTCAACTCTAGACAATTCAGAACGGTATCCACCTTTTAAGGCTGTATAAGTATCCTCCTTTATAACATTACCGTCATTATCAAGGTAAACAAATGTTGAAGCCATATGCGTTTCACTAATTTCAGAGAAATATTTAGGCTCCATAACAATATCCGAGATAGTGCATTCCTTTCCAGAGATACCCAACTTTTTGCCAATATATTTGTCCTTAAAATCTTGCATCTTATCTGTAAGATATGCAGGAATGTCATATACACTTGCATCCCATGATGCAGCTACCCCGTTTTCGCATTTAAATTTAACAACTTTCGCTTTAGGGTTTCCGACTTTCTTAACAGCAAAAGTTACTATAGCATCATAGCTATATCCTTTTACTGTAATTGACTCTATAGTATACGGGACACCGAAAGTAATTTTATCAAGCTTAAAATTTCTTTCTCCTGAGGTCACCGGCTCATAGAAAACTATCGTCTTACCGACATATTCCTGATATTCGGATTCAGAACTTTTCTTCTCAATCTTAAAATCATTATACGGATAAATTGAAGCATTTGCAGCATAACCTATAAATAGACAGACCGCCACAACCAATGTTTTAAGGAAATTTGTATTTCTCATGATGATATAAAATTTTGTTTGTTATTTCAACTATTACAAATAATCTTTTGATTGGTGTCCAAATATAGTCAAAATCAGTATATGTATAGTGATAACTGATGAATTGTTATTCACTTATCCCTTCCGCTCCCTCATACAATCCCGCCGCCTTCAGCAGCTGCTGCCTTATCTCCTCGGCCAACCACTGCGGCTGCAGGACTTTGATGATCGGGCCTCGGGAGAGGAGCGGTGTGTAGAAGTCGTTGGATATCCGCAGCCAGTATTCAAAGTCGGTCCAGTCCTCGCCTGATGCGATTTCTCTCTGGCTGTGTTGGAATGTCTGGACAGGCTGTGTGCTTGAGGATGTAGAAGTTTTCCTCATAGTCCAAATCTCCGTCAGATTTCTCGGCTCGCATTTTCATTTGTGGCAGGTTCTTGATTGCTGCCTTGGCCAGCATTTCAGCTCACCGGTTCTAGAGATAAAGATAGTCAAAAATTGATTGATGGAGAAATTTAAGTATCTTTGCCAAGAATGCAGATATATTTTACGTGAAGAATGAAAGCGTCTGAGATGCATTGGGCTATGCTTGTGTTGATGGTAGCTATAGAACACTAACTTGTTGTATAGAGCAACAGTAATAATATTAACAATATTTTTGGATTATATCCAATGACAAAAATATCAATCCGTTTCTTCAACGACCACGAGGTCAGGGCTATTTGGGATGAGGTAAATTCCAAGTGGTGGTTTTCTGCGATTGACATCGTCCGTGCGATTAACAAGGAAGATGACTATGTCAAGGCGGGAAACTACTGGCGATGGCTGAAAAAGAAGTTGAATGCAGATGGAATTGAACTCGTGAGTGTCACTCACGAGTTTAAGTTTGAGGCTCCAGATGGAAAGAAACGAGCCGCAGATGCTCTTGATAATATGTGTGTGGGAATTCTAGCAAAGCACTATCCTAACAACAGAGCACACGCATTCCTTGACTGGTTCACATATAGTGACAACACAATAGACGGGCAAAGCAAGAAGAAGGCCTACACCTTTATGGACAGCAACCTTGTGGCAGATGAAGACGTTGGAACAGTAAAGTCCCTGCAGCAGATTCACGCATATATCTTCGGTGGCCTCTACGACTTTGCCGGTCAAATCCGCACCAAGACCATCAGCAAAGGCGGTTTCACATTCTGCCTCGCAGAATACCTCCCACACGAGCTCCAGAAGATAGAATCAATGCCGGAAGACACACTCGACCAAATCATATCAAAATACATAGAAATGAACGTCGCCCATCCATTTATGGAAGGTAACGGCCGTTCAACACGCATCTGGCTCGACCTCATTCTCAAAAAAAGACTGCAGAAATGTATTGACTGGAGTCGGATCAACAAAAACGACTACCTCCAGGCTATGCAGACCAGTGTAGTCAATCCCTCTCCTATCAGCAGTCTTCTCATATCAGCCCTCACAGATAAAATCAACGACCGCGAAACCTTTATGAAGGGTATTGACTACTCTTATTATTATGAGCAGGAGGATTAATTGAACTAACCCCTCTTTAATTATTTAGGAGGGATTTTATAATCGAGTAGGAGGAAAACGAAAGTTTTCTTCCTACTTTCGTTTTCCGACCTCTCACACCACCGTACGTGCCGTTCGGCATACGGCGGTTCCTTACACTCTGTGCAATTGAACGTAGTAGTCCATAAGGCAAGGGTAGCCA
>JALFGP010000106.1 GCA_022777205.1 Rikenellaceae bacterium | reverse complement strand
TGGCTACCCTTGCCTTATGGACTACTACGTTCAATTGCACAGAGTGTAAGGAACCGCCGTATGCCGAACGGCACGTACGGTGGTGTGAGAGGTCGGAAAACGAAAGTAGGAAGAAAACTTTCGTTTTCCTCCTACTCGATTTGAATGTAAATACTATCTCTGAGCCATCTGTGAGTCAACAAAGGAAAGTCCTGCTTCACCTGCGTGCTTGATTTTGTCAACTATGGACGAAGCAGTAGCCTCTTCCTCCACCTGCTCGCGAACAAAGCCCCAGAAGAAATCCTGAGTTGCATTGTCCTTTTCTGCACTTGCTGCAGCTACAACATCGTTGATAAGTTCTGAAACGTGGCACTCGTGCTTGTAAACATGCTCGAAAATCTCAAGAACGCTGCCCCAACCGCAAGGAACAACATCGATGGCTGCAAGTTTCACCTCGCCTCCTCTCTTGATGAGGTAGTCTGCCATTGCGCAAGCGTGCTCTTTTTCTTCCTCTGCCTGCTTTGCCATCCAGTGAGCAAATCCGTCCCAACCTTCTTTCTTGAGGTGGAAACACATCTGGAGATACAACTGTGAAGACCAAAGCTCCGCAGTAATCTGGTCGTTGATGACCTGCTGAAGTTTTTCTGTAATCATAATCTTTATAGTTTTAAGTTTCAACCATTTTTATTTTGGCATTTTCAACCAAATCGGAGAAATAGCTTAACTCCAAGAGGTTTCGGACTGCAAAACAAATGCCAACAGGGATGGAAATCCGCAATCTGCAAAAATGTCAGTATCCCATCAGAATTTGTCACAGAATTCTTCCCATTTGAGGTGTTCCACCCCATCTTCCACCGGATGTCTGCGGAACCGGGCAGCCACTTTGTCATTCTTGAACAGATGAATGTACTGCATCCCGCAGGCCTTGGCGCCTTCCCCATCCGTGTCGGTCCTGTCTCCTACCATAAGAATCTCGGAAGGATCGAGCCCCAATTCGGATGCGACTTTACGGAACGAATTCACAGAGGGTTTGAAGCCCCCGAAAGAGGGACTGTCCACAATCAGTGAAAACCTGCTGCAATCTATGCCCAGCGCCATCATTTTCCTTTCCATACAACCATAGTCGGAGAATACGGCAGTCTTGATGCCTTTCTTTTCCAATCTGTCCAAAAGACTCTCCAGACCGTTTCTGGCCGAGAAATGACGCCCCAAGGCCTTGACCATATCTTTCAAATAGACAGTGAAATACCATTCCCTCGCTTTTCGGGCAGAACATCCGCACATTTTTCCCATAGCCTTGAAGAATTCTTCATAGAGTTTTTCACAACTCCCGAAATCCTTGCCGGCAAATTTCCTGCGGATGCACCGTTCCGAATACAGCAGCCCCAACCTGCCCCTACATAATTCCTTGGCTATCAGGTGAAAGGGGAGACCGGCCGAATCGTAGAGCGTACCGTCCAAATCAAAGACTATAGCCTTAACATTCATCATTCTTCAATCGTGAGTTTGCGGAATTTGGAGTGACGCTTCTCGTCCTGGAGCAGAAGATTGAGTTTGAACTGTCCGTCCCTTGCCCCTTCGGCAATGCACTGAGCCTTAAATGTTTCGAATGATTCCGGAATCAGCCTGTGTGCCACCGGATCCTTCACCCTGAAGGATTTGCGTTTGGCATCGTACTCAATGTTCTTTTGACGGAGAATGTCGTCCACAAGCTTGTTGAGCTCGTCAGCTTTGGACTGAGGGGTCTGCCTGTCCACAAATTCGTAGTAGAAATGGTATCTGGACTCTGACAGTTCCGCAAATCCGATAAAGAATTTCAAAGGAGTTCCGAGCTTGTCGGATGCTTCCTGAACGGCCTCTATGAACTGCCTTTCGTGGAGTTTTTCGCCGGTCATAGTCACAATACCGTTGATTTTCTGAATCATAAAGACGCGAGGAGTGTTATGGAATCCGGTCGGAGCCACTTCAACGAGGTCATTCATATTGTAACGGTAGAGCCCCGCAAAGGTGGTCACGTACGGGCAGTACCTCTTGCCTGAAACGAGTTCGTGCAGCTGATAGAACCTCACGTCCTTGCCCTCATTCGCTGCCTCAATGTCCTCTTCCGCAACAAATTCATAGTAGTGGAAATGCGGGAAGAGCACGGTGTAGTTGGTGTCGTCCAGCACCAGTCCGAAGCGGCACTCGGATGCAAAATAGCCGAATTCCTGATGGAGCATACCTTCCGGGAAAGAGTCTTTGAACTTGTCCAGATAGACTTTTGTGTTGCCGCATTTCCAGGTGTTGAGAATCTGGAGTTCAGGCCAATAGTGTTTCGGAAGCACCTTGCCGTATGTGGCCTTCAGTTTCCTCAGTTCGGCTGCTCTTTCGGGATTGGGGCTGAGGTAGGTCTGGATTTCCTTCCTGATATCCTCCGGCACTTTTATTTTGTCGGTGAGAGTACCGTTCTCGATGTCCTTGACATATTCGTCGAACCATTCGTTCACGTTGTTCTGCATCTCCACGATTGTGGAAGGGTTGGCAGTCACTATCAGATGGACATTCTTTTCTATGCCCATTCTCATAATCGTGTAGTAACGGGCTGTGTAGTCTTCTATGCTGTACACGCAGGCAGGGGAGGCATAGAGCGCCTTCACGAACTTCGGACAGTCGGACTGGGTCACTCCGGAAACGGAGCCGAACATAGTCCCGTCGGGTGCATAGCCTTCAATCTTTTTGCCGACTATGGAAACTATGGAACCGTGGAAGACCTTGGGCCTGTTCTTGATGAAATTGTAGAGCCATACCTTGGTCATCTTGCCGTAGATGTTTTTGAGGTAGGTTTCCGTAATCGGAATCCATTTAGGTTCGCTGGTGGTGCCGGAAGTGGTGGCATACATCACCGGTTTGCCCGGGAAGAGGAGGTCGCTTTCGCCGTGCTTGTGTCTTTCGACCAATGGACGGAAGTCCTCATAATCATTGAGTTTTACATTTTTCTGCCACAAACGGTAGAGTTCTTTGTCATCCTTAGCCTGCAGAATCTGTGAGAAATTGTGTGCTTTTCCGTACTCGGTGTCCTTGGCATAGTCAAGGATACTTCTCAAAGTTTCTGATGATGATTTTGCCGGATTCTTTGATGCCTTCACCAGTTTTCTGTACTGGATGCCGCCCGCCATTCCCAGGAGGAAGTCGGCGACAAGGCCGTTTCTCAAATAGTGATCTTTCATTTTTTATTGTTTTTTCTGGGGTTAGGCCTGTGTGCATCAGGCCATTCTTAACGGAAACAGATGACTGTTTCCCAAAAACCGGCGCGATAACTCCACAATAATCGTTCCCAAGGACTTCCGCCGTCTATTCCCACTCTATGGTTGCAGGCGGTTTTGAGGATATGTCATAGACAACACGGTTGACACCCTTGACTTTGTTGATAATCTCTGACGAAATGGCAGCAAGGGCTTCGTGCGGGATTCTGGCCCAATCTGCAGTCATTCCGTCCACCGAGGTGACAGCCCTGAGGGCCACGCAGTTCTCATAAGTCCTTTCGTCACCCATCACTCCCACGCTGCGCACAGGCAGGAGAATGGTCCCGGCCTGCCAAATGCTGTCGTAAAGTCCATATTTCCGCAGACTGTCTATAAATATCGCATCAGCCTCGCGGAGTGTTTGCAATTTCTCCCGGGTCACCTCTCCTATAATCCTGATTGCCAGTCCCGGTCCCGGAAATGGATGCCTGCCTATGAGCCTTGAATCTATGCCCAGCGCGAGACCGATTTTTCTCACTTCGTCCTTGAAGAGCATACGCAGAGGTTCCACTACCTTCAGACCCATCTTTTCCGGCAATCCGCCCACATTGTGATGCGATTTGATGACTGTCGCGGTTCCGTTCACCTTTGCCGACTCCACAACGTCCGGATAAATGGTACCCTGCCCGAGCCATTTCACATTTTTGAACTTATGTGCTTCTTGCTCAAATACTTCCACAAAGTCCCTGCCTATGATTCTGCGTTTTGTTTCAGGATCGGTGATCCCTGCAAGGTCGGTCAGGAATTTTTCCGAAGCATCTGAAACCGTCACTTCCAGTCCCATATTCCTGTAGGAGTCCATAACATCGCAGCCCTCGTTCTTGCGCAGCAGTCCCGAGTCCACGAATATGCAGTGCAGGCGTTTGCCTATTGCCTTGTGCAACAAAACGGCAGCCACGGACGAGTCCACACCGCCGGAAAGTCCGAGCACCACTTCGTCTTCTCCCAATTGACTGCGCAGATCCGTCACGCAGCTCTGGATGAAGGATTCTCCTGTCCATTCTCCCTTGCAGCCGCAAATGCCGGTGACGAAATTGGAGAGAATACGGGCTCCCTCAGTGCTGTGGACGACTTCCGGATGGAACTGCAATCCCCAGGTCTGCTCCCCGGAAAATCGATAGGCCGCCACGGGCACATCCTCTGTGGATGCAATGATTTTCAAACCTTTGGGTAGGCTGGTAATGGTGTCTCCGTGGGACATCCAGACTTGTGAAGTCTCTGGCAATCCGTTCAAGAGCGGGTCTGAGGCGTCCTTGATGGTGACATTCGCGCGTCCGTATTCCCGGGAAGGGGAGTTCTCCACATTGCCTCCCGATACCGAGGCCAGCAATTGCGCTCCGTAGCAGATGCCCAGAACGGGGATGCTGCCCCTTATGCCTTCCAGACACACCTGCGGTGCATCTTCCTGCCTCACTGAGCAGGGACTCCCGCTAAGAATCAGGCCTTTGGTCTGTGTGTCAATGCCCTCGAAACGGAAATGCGGAACAATTTCGCTATAGACATTCAACTCCCTGACCCGGCGGGCGATGAGTTGGGTATATTGTGACCCGAAGTCGATGATGGTGATTTTTTCAGTCATTTTCTGTGATAGTTGGGTGAATCTGCTGCAATGGTGATGTCGTGAGGGTGGTTCTCCACCAGTCCGTTAGCCGTGATGCGGACGAACCTTGCACGGTGGAGGGCTTCGATGTCGGCAGCTCCGCAATAACCCATTCCGGATCGTATCCCGCCCACCAGCTGATAGATTATATCCCTGACGCTGCCCTTGTAGGGAACTCTGGCAACCACTCCTTCCGGAACCAGTTTCTTGGTGCTGTCCTCGCCGTCCTGGAAATATCTGTCCCTGGACCCGGCCTTCATTGCATCCACCGACCCCATTCCCCTGTAGGCTTTGTATTTCTTCCCGCCATCCTCGATGATTGCTCCCGGGGCCTCGTCAGTTCCGGCGAACATAGAACCAATCATCACGCAATCGGCTCCCGCTGCAAGGGCCTTGACTATGTCTCCGGAATACCTCAGTCCTCCGTCTCCGATGACAGGCACTCCTGAACCGGCTGCTGCCTTGTAGATTTCGTAAATGGCTGATATCTGTGGCACTCCCACACCTGCAATGATGCGTGTGGTGCAGATGGAACCGGGGCCTATTCCGACTTTCAGGGAGTCCGCTCCGGCTTCCATCAGGCGTCTGGCTGCATCTTCAGTAGCAATGTTTCCCACGACCACGTCCAGGTCCGGAAATCCCGCCTTAACTCTTTTGAGGGTTTCAATCACCCCTTGGGAATCGCCGTGTGCGGAATCCAATACGATGGCATCCGCTCCTGCCTCAACCACAGCGGCTGTCCTCAGCAGGGCATCACCCGTGATTCCTATTCCTGCCGCAACCCTCAGTCTTCCTGCTGCATCCGTGCAGGGTATCTTCTCAAACTCATATCCGGCTTCCTTCACCTGCCGGACGAGAGAGGCCTGAGCCTCAATGCTCATATTCTTGTGAATCACTCCAATACCGCCTTTGCGGGCAAGTGCGATGGCCATATCGGCCTCTGTGACTGTGTCCATAGCTGCCGAGACTACGGGGATGTTGAGAAGAATGTTGCGTGAAAAGCGGGCCCTGGTGCTCACTTCTCTCGGAAGCACTTCAGAATAGGACGGAACAAGGAGTACGTCATCAAACGTGAGTGCCAGAAAATCAATGCGTTCTTTTTCGAAGGACATAGGCAAAATACTAAAAAGGTGACTCTCTCGAAATATTAAAAAAGGTGACTCTTTTGCAAGAATCACCCGTGGTTTCATTTCTTTTTGAAGTGGTCGTTGTACATCTTGATGCCGAAGATTATTGCGCTGCAGACGGTCGTCACCCCGTTGGCTATGGTCATAGGCCAGTTGTGGATGATTATACCGTAGATGCTGAACAGCACTGAACCCAGGCCCATAAACAGGAAGGTTCCAAGGGCAATATCGTCAGTCTTGCGTGTTTTGATTGTGTGGAAGGTCTGCGGCAGGTACCCGAGCAAAAGTGTAAGGGTGGCCGTGTAACCTATGATTTCAACTATTGTATCTGACATAAAATTATAGTGTTATTCAAGTTCCGCATTTGCGAAACTCAAGTTATTGTTGAAGAGCAGCTTACCTAAAGGATATTCAGCGACTGCTCTTTGATTTTTTCAAGTTCGTCTTTCATCTTCACCACAAGCTGCTGCATCTGCACGTGGTTGGACTTTGAACCGGTGGTGTTGATTTCCCTTCCCATTTCCTGTGCAATGAAGCCCAGTTTACGTCCCGGAAATGGCTCATTCTCAAGTGTTTCGAGGAAATATGCACAATGCTGACGCAATCTCACCCTTTCTTCGTTGATGTCAAGTTTCTCGATATAGAACATCATCTCCTGCTCCAAACGGTTGCTGTCCACCTCCAGCTTGAGTTCTGCAAAACGGCTCAAAATTTTTTCCCTTATTGCAGCAATCCTTTCCTGCTCGTATGTTTCCACTTCACGGGAGATCTGCAAGATGCGGTTCACCTTCGCGGTCACGTCCTCCTTCAACACCTGACCTTCCCGTAGCCTGTAGGAAACCGTATTTGCCACTGCCTCCTTTATGCAGTTGAATGCCCTGTCCCAATTGTCTTCGTTGATGATCTCCACCCTCTTCTGTGCCGGAATGACCTCAGGCATCCTCATCAGCGAAGGCAGGAGTTCGAGGAAAATCCCGTGTTCTTCGGGCGGCAACTGTGAACGCAGGGACTTGAGTGTTTTGAAGTAGTCCAGTATTTTGTCGCTGTCAATTCCGCTTTCGTTGTCGCTTGCGTTGGGCTGCCAATTTATGAAAAAGTCTATGCTGCCTCTGTGAAGCTCTTGTGCAATATATTGTCTGACAATCAGTTCTTTGTCCTTCGGCAGAATCTGGCTCTTGATGTTGATGTCCGCATTCTTGCCGTTCACGGTCTTGATTTCAAAAGTAAGTCGTCCGTTTTCCAGTTCAAGTATGGATTTTCCATACCCTGTCATAGACTGTAGTTGTGCCATATATTAAAATAGATGTCTTTAAACGGGTGCAAAAATACTAAAAATCCCTATATTTGCGAGATATTTGCTGAAACAAAATACAAACTTACGCTTTATGGAAGACAATAACAAAATGCCGGTGGCTGAAGAGCCGAGGCAGCTGAACTTTCTCGAAGAAATCATCGAGGCTGACCTGGCCTCCGGAAAATATGATAGCATAATCACACGTTTCCCTCCGGAACCCAACGGTTACCTGCACATAGGACATGCCAAGAGTATATGCACCAATTTCGGTCTCGCCCTGAAGTACGGCGGAAAGACAAATCTCCGTTTTGATGACACCAATCCTGTTAAAGAGGATACGGAATATGTGGATTCCATAAAGGAAGACATCAAATGGCTCGGGTTCCAATGGGCTGAGGAGAGGTATGCTTCCGACTATTTCGAGCAGCTCTATGAATGGGCAGAAGAACTCATACGCAAGGGTCTGGCCTATGTGGACGACCAGTCTCAGGAAGAAATCCGTATCGGTAGGGGAACGGTTAACGAGCCCGGCAAGAACAGTCCGTACAGGGACAGGAGCGTTGAGGAGAACCTGCGCCTTTTCAGGGAAATGAGGGACGGCAAATATGCTGACGGGGAGAAGGTCCTGCGCGCAAAAATCGATATGGCGCACAAGAATATGATGTTCAGGGACCCGATCATGTACCGTATAGTCCACGCTTCCCATCACCGTACCGGCGACAAATGGTGCATCTATCCTATGTACGACTACACCCACGGCCAGTGCGACTCCATCGAGCATATCACACATTCCATCTGCACCCTCGAGTTCGATGTGCACCGTCCGCTCTATGACTGGTTCATTGAGAAATTGGGCATTTTCCCTTCCCATCAGTACGAATTTGCAAGGCTCAATCTTACCTACACCGTGATGAGCAAGCGCAAACTGCTCGAACTCGTCAAAAACCACTATGTCAGCGGTTGGGACGACCCACGTATGCCTACAATCTGCGGAATTCGCAGAAGGGGATATACTCCTGAGGCAATCAAGATGTTCGTGGATAAAGTGGGGCTTGCAAAGAGAGAGCAACTCATTGATTTGCAGTTGCTTGAGTGGTGCGTGCGCCAGGACCTCAATGAAAGGGCCAACAGATATATGGCAGTGCTGGACCCTGTAAAACTCACCATTACGAACTGGGAAGAGGGCAAGGTGGAGTGGTTCGATGCCCCTCTCAATCCAGCAGATCCGGAGGGCCCTTCCCGCAAGGTTCCGTTCACTGGCAGCCTGCTCATAGAAAGGAGCGACTTTATGGAGGAACCGCCGAAGAAGTATTTCCGTCTCAAACCGGGCGGGGAAGTGCGTCTGAAATATACCTATATTATAAAGTGCGAAGAGGTGGTGAAGGATGCCGAGGGCAATATCACTGAAATCCGCTGCACCATAGACCCTTCCACAAGGCCGGGTTCCGGAGAGTGGCGTTCGGTCAAGGGTACCATCCATTGGGTGAGCGAGGCCTATGCAAAGGAACTTGAGGTGCGCAACTACGACAAACTCTTCCTTGAGCCGGATATGGGTGGCATACCTGAAGGCAAGGACTACAAGGACTATCTCAACCCGGACTCCCTGCAGGTGGTGAAAGGCTATGCCGAGCCTGCCCTTCTGGAAGACAATTCCGGACTTGCAGTGCAGTTCGAAAGGACGGGCTATTTCTTCAAGGATCCGGACAGCACGGCTGAGCATCCTGTGTTCAACAAAACCACTGCACTGAAAGACTCATTCAAATTCTAAACGATGTTCGGACTCCACAAGAAACATTTGGGGGCACGCATCAGCAGAACTCCTTCTATGAGACTCAAGTTCACTCTGGGAATGAGTTTCATCTCTGCCATCCTCCTGCTTTCCAGCATAATATCCGTGCTGGAATACAGGAGGATGTCCAACTATGTCTCCGACCTCATTGCATCGAACATCAACAGTCTGAACCTTTCACAGCGTCTTGCCACCATCACCGACAATTACAATCTCCAGATATTGGCCCTGATAGGTGACGAGACCACCAATGTGCTGCCCAAACTTGACCGGGAACTCTTTCTCGACCATTGCGACAGCCTGAAGCAATCCGTGACCTTGCGCAGCGCACTTCCGCTCGCGGATTCCGTGGCCTATGCCTATTCGGCATATATGCTCACCTCTCTGGAACTCCAGAATGTGATTTCCTCTGATTTCATAGACTCCAGACAGTGGTATTTCGAGCGGCTCCAACCCCGTTTCAATATTCTCCGAATGCATCTGGAGAAACTCAATGAGGCGATTTACAGGGATCTTGAATACAATTCGGAGACCTTCCAGGAGAGTTTCTACCGCAGTATTGTTCCTGGGGTGGTGTCAGTTGCAGCCGGCCTGATGCTGGTGCTTCTGCTGCTGTATTTCTTCCTCTCCTATTTTGTGAACCCGGTTTCGAAGATAAGTACCGGGTTGTCTGCCTACCTCGTCGGTGGAAAGCGCTTTGCATTCTCCGACACGGAAGGGGATGACGAGGTTTCAGCCCTGGGCAAGAGCGTGGAGGAACTGACTGAGGAAAATCTTGACCTCAAACGCAGAATCAAGTTGTTGAAGGCCAAATCTGAAGAGCGCCAATAGGAATGGACATCAAGGTCATATCGGTGAATGTGGGCAAGGCACTGCTTGTAAGTGCCCTGTTTATGTTCTTGTCCCTGGTGGTTTCCCTCAGTGGCGGAATGGACGAAGCCTTCAGTTCCCTTCTGATTTCCTTCCTGATTACCCTTACTGTGGGAGCCTTTCCCTTCATTTTCGTGAGAAAGACCTCCTCCATTTCGATGTCTGACGGATTCCTCATCATCACCATATCCTGGCTGCTGTCTTTCGTGTTCGGTATGCTCCCATACCTGCTTTACGGAGGAGAATTCACCCTCGTGAATGCCTTTTTCGAGTCCGTTTCCGGCTACACCACCACCGGATTCTCCATACTCAAGGATGTGGAGGCTCTGCCGAAAAGCCTGCTGTTCTGGCGTTCTTCCACCCATTTCATCGGGGGTTTGGGAGTCATAGTATTCCTCCTGCTCATTCTTCCGGAATCAAGTCCTTTCCGCCTGAGAATCACCAATTTGGAATTGTCTTCCCTGAGCCGTGAGGGCTACCGTTACCGTTCTTCCCGCACAGTCCGCATAATGTGTACGGTCTATATCGGACTGGTGGTTGTCGAGACTCTGCTGCTCTGGGGAGCCGGGATGAGTTTTTTCGATGCCATCAACCATTCTTTCAGCACCATAGCCACGGGAGGGTTCAGCACGCGCAATGCCTCCATCGCGTATTATGATTCAAGAGTCATCGAAGCTATAATCTTCCTCTTTATGCTGTTCGCGGGAATGCATTTCGGACTGATTTTCACCTTTGTTACGACGGGTTCATTCAAGGTTTTCAAGCATCCGGTAATGCGTTTCTATCTGATTACCATTGCGGTGATGACTTTCTTCGTGGCCTGCGAACTTTTTGCAGGAGGGGGACATACAGTCGGAAGTGCCCTTTGGGACAGTGCTTTCCAGGTGGTCAGCGCCTTGACTTCCACAGGGTTCACCACAGCTGACGTGATCAACTGGCCTATGATGTCCTCATTCCTCATACTTTGTTGCGGCATCCAATGTGCCTGTTCCGGTTCCACGACTGGAGGTGTCAAGACTGACAGGATTCTTATTGCGGTCAAGGCTATGGGATGCGAAATCAGGAAACGCCTCCATCCCAATTCTGTCTATCCTGTGAGAGTGGGCAACCACCCTGTGAATGATGAGAATGTCACTTCCGCCATCTTGTACATAACTCTTTATCTCCTTTTGGCTGCCGTTTCAGTGGTGATTTTTCTGATTGCCGGCAGTGATCTGACGGATTCGTTGGCGATTGAAATGGCCAGCATAGGCAACGTGGGATTCGTGTCGATGGGCAGCGGAGATTTGGCTGGACTTCCGGCTGTGTCAAAGTTGCTGAGTGCTTTCAATATGTTTTTGGGACGTGTCGAGATTTACCCTGTCCTCATTGTAATCTATATGATGTTCAACAGAAAGGGCAAGTGATGGGAAGGGCGGACTATTTGTACAACGGATTCATATCCAACTTGAAATTCGAGCCTACACGCTCCCAGGACAGTTTCTTCAGGACTGCTGCGGATTTTCTCTGCGGGGACGATGATGACATACTGGTCGTGAACGGATATGCCGGTACTGGAAAGACGACGGCGGTTTCTTCCATTATCCGTACTCTGGGTGAACTGAAAATCAATACAGTTCTTCTGGCTCCCACAGGCCGTGCTGCAAAAGTGCTGTCGGGCTATGCCGGAAGAGTAGCAAGCACCGTACACAAGCACATTTACCGTCAGAAGGCAGTCTCGGGGGACGGATTCGGCGAGTTTTCACTCAATCAGAACAAAGACAGGGACACCCTCTTCGTGGTGGACGAGGTTTCCCTCATAGGCATAGACTCATCTGCAGGCAATACTACGGCAGCCTTCGGTACGGGCAATTTGCTCGAAGACCTTATTGCCTTTATGCGCAATGGAGTGGACTGCAAGATGATACTTGTCGGTGACTCGGCTCAGCTACCCCCTGTGGGGATGGATTGCAGTCCGGCCCTGTCCAGGGACTATATGGCTATGATTGGAGGCACGATTTTCTGCCAGATTACCGATGTGGTGCGCCAGCAGAAGGCTTCAGGCATACTTGAAAATGCCACCAGGCTGAGGCAGATGATAGCCGGGGACGATTACGGCTCCTACACTCCGGATGAATTGGGACTTGTGACCCGTGATTTCGAGGACGTGCAGAGAATAGGGGGCGGAGACCTTATTGAAACGCTTTCGGATGCATATTCCCGTTACGGAGAGGATGAGACGGTCATTCTGTGCCGTTCCAACAAGCGGGCAATAAAATACAATCTCGGGGTCAGGGCGACTGTACAGTTCAAGGAAGAGGCTCTGGTGAGGGGAGACAAACTGATGATAGTCAAGAACTGTTATCAGTTTTGCGAAAAAATCGAGGGACTGGACTATATCGCCAACGGAGACATAGCCAAACTGCTTAAGATTTCGGACTATGAGGAAAGATACGGGCTGCACTTCGCCACTGCAAGGCTCTCCCTTCCGGACTATGACGACCAGGAACTGACGGCGAAAGTGATTCTGGACACTCTCCAGTCCGAATCCGCATCCTTAACCTACGAGCAGCAGAATGCCCTTTACATAGGCGTGGACGCCGATTATTCCCATATTGCTTCCAAGAAAAAACGCTGGCAAGCAGTCAGGGAAGACAAATATTACAATGCCCTGCAGCTCAAATACGCCGAGGCTGTGACCTGCCACAAATCCCAGGGCGGACAATGGAAATGTGTCTTCATAGACAATCCTTTCTGGCAGGATGAACTTGTGACGGAAGACCTCAAATGGCTCTATACCGCTCTCACGAGAGCAGTCGGAAAAGTATATCTGGTTAATTTTAAAGACGAATTTTTTGCAGAATGATAAAGTTAATGGTTTGGGCTTTAGCCTGTTTGTCATCAGTTTGCTTTGATGTTAATCCCACATATTCTCCAGATTCAACGAAGGTTGCGTTTACCAGGTCCAATGACCTCTGGGTCAGAGATGTGGCAAGCGGCAGCGAAAGGCAGCTGACCTTTGACGGCGATCAGCTGACATTGAACGGCTATGCTTCCTGGGTATATTTCGAGGAAATTCTCGGCAGGCCTTCCCGCTACCGGGCGTTCTGGTGGTCTCCGGACAGCCGCAGGATAGCCTTCTACCATTTTGACAACAGCAAAGTGCCATATTTCCCGATTTACTCCCCTTATTCAGGAGGAGATACCCGTTCTCTTGGACACACCGGCTATCCCGGCAGTCTGAACAATACCCGCTATCCCAAGGCCGGACAGTGGAACCCTCTGGTGAAAATCGGTTTTGTGGACACGGAGGGGGACAGTTCCATAGTCTGGGCGGACTTCCCGCTTATGGGAGGAGATTGCACCGTGGCCAATTCAATGCCAGCTGACTCGGAAGCGGAGGGCGCCGTTTGCGATGGCTATTTCGGCATTCCTTTCTGGAAATCGGACTCAAAGGAACTTTGTGTGCCAACACTTCCTCGTATTCAGAACGACCTGAATCTGTTTTCGGTGTCCGCTGAAGATGGAAGTAAAAGATTGATTTACAATGAGAAATATCCCACTTGGATATCCTGGTTCGAGAATATGGTCTTCGGCGAGAACGGCCTGTATGTGGCACGCCGTTTCGAGACAGGCTGGGACCAAATCTATTTCATATCCTACGACGGCTCTCAGGTGCGCAGGCTCACGGATTCCAGACTGTGGGATGCCTCTGTGCTGAAGGTGGATGAAAAGTACGGCAAACTCTATTTTTCTGCCCGTCTGGACGGTGCTCCGCGGACAGTGCTTTTCTGTCTGGACCTGCCTCGCGGGAAAAAGGCTTCCTATTCCGTGCCGAGGGCCCTCACACCGCTGGACAAGTATGCGGAAAGAATTGTCATTGCAGATGATTTCAAGTCCTTTTCCGCGAGGATTTCCAACTGCACCACGCCGCCTTCAGACATCAGATGCAAACTCAAGGCAGGCCGCACTACAGGCACTGAGATAATCTCTGTGCAGCAGGACGAACACCCGGAGTTGCGCTCCGAATTGATATGGATGACCACATCGGACGGTTTTGAACTGCCTGCAATCATAAGTTACCCGGAGAATTTCGACCCAAGCGGAAAGACCAGATATCCCGTCATAATGGAAATTTACGGAGGCCCGGACACCCCTTATGTCAGGGACAGGTACCGCAAGCCACGCTCCTGGTATTCTGAAAACGGGATAATCAAAATCGTTTGTGATTCCAGGGCGGCCGGCCATAACGGTAGGGCAGGCGAGGACCAGGTGTACAAGGACCTTACCTCCGCCCCGGTAAAGGATTTCTGTGAATGGGCAGACTATCTCTCATCCCTGCCTTATGTGGACGGGAGCCGTATCGGTGTGGAAGGGTTTTCCTTCGGAGGCACTATGACCGCTATGCTGGTGATGCGTCATCCTGAGCGTTTCCGCTGTGGCATAGCCGGAGGTGGAGTCTATGACTGGACACTTTATGACAGCCACTACACCGAGCGTTTTATGGAAACTCCGCAGACCAATGCCGAAGGCTACGCCAGGTCCTGTGTACTGAATTATGTGGAGGAATTCAAATCTGATTTCGAGACAGCTCCCGCCTTGCTCCTCACTCACGGAACGGGGGATGACAATGTGCATTTCCAGAACACCCTGGTGCTGATAGATGCTCTTCAGAAAGCGGGCAAAAATTTTGACCTTATGATTTATCCCGATGCCTTGCACGGGTACAGGGGGCTTCAGGCTGAATTCTCGCTCAATTCAGAGGCTCAGTTCTGGAAGACTCATCTGTTGCAGTGAATTTGCCGCCGCTTTCCCTCCACTGTTTCGGTGAACAACCCACGATTTTCTGGAACTGGCGATGGAAGTTGGAACGGTCACTGAATCCGCAGCGTTCAGCTATGATGTTGATTGAGAGTTGCGGACTGGAAAGCAGCATCTGCTTCGCGTCTTCAATTCTCAATTGGGTCCTCCATTTGCGGAAATCAGTGCCTTTTTCATTGAAATAGACCTGTATAAGTTCCTTGCTGGTCTTGAGTTCCTCCGCAATTTCATCCCGGTTCTTGTCGTATTCCCTGTAGCGACCGTCCTCCACCCATTTGGCCAGGGATTCATCCAGTTTGCGCAGGTCATTGTCGGTGTAGATGATTTCGTCGTTGTTGCTGCTTTTCTTCCTGCTCACCTTCTCCACTTTCTTCACCTTCTTCTGACGTGCGCTTCCCGAGAGGGTCTTGTAGGCAAATGCATCCAAAAGCAGTTTGTGAGAGCCCAGAAAACTTATGAAATTGACTGCGAAATAGAGCATGAACAGACCGTAGAACAGAACGTATATCTTCATCCAACCTCTTGGTAAACAAAGATATACAAGCACGAACATCTGCGTGAGCATCATCATCGCATAGCAGAATCTTATCCATTTGATCTTGTGCTCTTCGTCTTCTTCATAGTAGATTTCCAGATTCCTCAGGGCCTCGATATAGGTTTTGTTGAAAATGAGGATGTGGACGATGCACTGGATGACGAATACAACAAGGCTGGATGTGAAAGCCAGGACCCTGACCCATTTTGCAGGATGGTCGAAATAGTTGACAAGCCCCAATGCCCAGATGCCGTCCACCATAATGTTGAGCCAGCTCCTGTCTGTCCAGGCAGACGATTCCTTCAGCAGTCCCATAAGGGAATAGGACAGAATGGACGAGGCTATGGCAGTGACTATGAAGGTCATCACAGCAGGAAAGGTTTCGCTCCATTCGAAATCGAGGCGGTAGTAGGTCCAGGAAAATATGCAAAAGGCTATGAAATAGCACACGGCAATTGAATTTTTGGTGCTGGCCAGTTTGCGGGTATAGGGGGATGAAGGCACTTTTATGAGAAAGAGCAGTGCCGAAAGAGTCGCAGCCACCACGGCTGTAATGAAAAGACAAGTTTTTATATCCAAAATAACCAAAATTAGAAGGGAAAAACATCAGAATGTCTCCCAAGTGCAAATCGCGTGCAAAATTCGGAAATTTTAGCTAAATTTGCAACCCTTAATGAAATAGCAATCGGATATGTTCGAAAATTTGTCAGATAAACTTGAGAGGTCATTCAAGATTCTCAAGGGTGAAGGAAAAATCACCGAAATAAATATTGCAGAAGCCCTTAAGGATATAAGGAGAGCCCTGCTCGATGCGGACGTCAACTACAAGACAGCCAAGGAGTTCTGTGACAATGTCAAGACCAAGGCGCTTGGACAGAACGTTCTCACGGCAGTCAAGCCTCAGCAGATGATAGTCAAGATTGTCCACGACGAGCTTGCAGAATTGATGGGAGGCAATACCTCCGAGATGAATCTCAAAGGAAGTCCAGCAGTGGTGCTGGTGGCTGGTCTGAACGGTTCCGGTAAGACCACCTTCTGCGGCAAACTGGCACTTTTCCTCAAGAGCAAAAAGGGAATGAAGGTGATGCTTGGAGCCTGTGACACTTTCCGTCCTGCGGCAATCAGCCAGTTGAAGGTGCTGGGCGAGCAGGTGGGGGTTCCGGTTTATGCCGAGGATGATGTGAAAGATCCTGTTGCAATAGCCCGCCGGGCCATAGCCAAGGCAAAGTCCGAGGGCTGTTCTGTGGTAATCATAGACACGGCAGGACGTCTGGCAGTGGACGAAGAACTGATGAATGAAATCACGACTCTCAAAGAGGCCGTAAATCCTGACGAAATCCTCTTCGTTGCGGATGCTATGACAGGACAGGATGCCGTATCCACAGCCAAGATTTTCAATGAAAGGCTTGATTTTGACGGAGTCGTGCTCACAAAACTGGACGGTGACACAAGAGGTGGTGCAGCCCTTTCCATACGTACCATCACCGGTAAACCGATTAAGTTCGTCAGCACGGGTGAGAAGATGGAGGCTTTGGATGCCTTCCACCCTCAGCGTATGGCAGACCGTATTCTCGGAATGGGTGACGTGGTTTCCCTCGTGGAGAAGGCCCAGGAGCAGTTCGATGAGAAGCAGGCACGTGAACTCAAGAAGAAACTCGCCAAGGACCAGTTCACCCTTCAGGATTTCTATAATCAGATTCAGCAGCTCAAGAAGATGGGTGACATCAAGGACATTGCCGGGATGCTGCCCGGTATGGACAAGGCGCTCAAGGATGTGGATATTGACAATAAAAAGGCTTTTAAGACCACCGAGGCTGTGATTCTTTCAATGACCCCTTATGAGAGGGAGCATCCTGAGGCTATTAACGGGAGCCGGAAGAAGAGGATTGCTGCGGGGAGCGGGACCAGTATTCAGGATGTCAACAAGTTGCTTAAGCAGTTTGAGGGGATGAGGAGGATGATGAAGATGGCTATGGGTACTGGTGGCAAACTCAATGCACTCAGGCAATTTGGGCGTATAAAAAGGTGATTGCTGCGTTGCAATCCTCGGCAAAATCCTCACAACCGAAATCCTCACAACA
>JALFGP010000103.1 GCA_022777205.1 Rikenellaceae bacterium | reverse complement strand
TTTGCTTACGCAAAAAAATGGATGCTTTTCAGCATCCATTTTCGAGCGGAAAACGAGACTCGAACTCGCGACCCCAACCTTGGCAAGGTTGTGCTCTACCAACTGAGCTATTTCCGCAGTATGTATCCCTTGAAATGGGATTGCAAAGGTAGGGATATTTTTCATATCTGCAAATTTTTTTGATATTTTTTCGAAATCTTTTTCTACTTTTGCTGCATAGTGTTTAACAGCGGCTGATATGGTCAGCGCATAAATTTCAGTATTATGAAAAAGAATCTAATTGTTTTGGCGGCAATTTCTGCTTTGATGTTTGCTGCTTGCGCACAGAAAGAAAATCAACCGGGAGGGGTAGAAGTCACTCCTGAAATTGTCGGTGAGGACTGCAACGAGTTCATTTCGTTTGCCGGAGACACCTACACCTATTCATTCACAGCATCACATCAATGGCTTGTCTCTGGACAATCCGCAATGGGTGCTGCACTCGATTTTGATTATGAGGTCACTTGTACTCCTGCAGCCGGAGACGCAGGTGTAAACAGCATAGCAATAACATTTCCTGAAAACTTGACTGGAGCCGATATTGATGTTTCCATCACTATTTCCCTTATGGTGAACGGCTCGACTGTTGGAACACCTTCAAAGACCATCAATTTCACCGTAGGCAAAGTCGGGCTGGAGTATGGAGGAGTATCCTATAAAATTGTTAAGCTCAAGGACGGCAATTGGTGGATGGCTGAGAACCTCAGGTATGTTCCGGAAGGTACTACTGTTTCGGAGGATCCGACCACGACATATCCGATGTGGTATCCGTACAGAAGTGACGGTGAAAACATCACTGTTCTGAAAGATGAAGAATCTATAAAGAAACTGGGATATCTGTACAATCCGGCCTTTGCACTTGGGGTTACTGCAATCACGGCTGATAATTACAATCAACTTGAGGGCGTCCGTGGAATTTGCCCGGAAGGGTGGCATATACCTACTCGTGCTGAATATATCGGACTCTGCGGATATTCAAATAAAGGCGACGGCGAGACAGCTGCTATAACTGATAATACTGCCGTATTCTGGGACACAGTAAATGGTTATGGCTCAATCGGTAAGGCAAACGAAGAAGGTTTCAATTATACTTTCTGCGGGTGCATAAATAACAACAAATATCAAGCACTTGTAGCAAGTGAAAAGAATTGCAGTGTTGACTCCTATTTTGGAAACACTTCATTGAATTACCATCTTTGCTCAACTGGGGTTTCTACTACGAAGGGCACCGGAGAAAAGGCATATTATACATTTGGTTTAATGTCAACATTTACATTGAAAGCATATCCTTTGGGAAGACTTAGCCTCTCCAATTTCAACCTTGACGGAGGTGCCGGTGTACGCTGCGTGAAGGACCACAAGGATGCGCCAATAGAGGGCGGAAACGAGGACAGCATCTGATTGCGTCATTGCCGGCTTGACCGGCAATCTCATCGGGGTGAGAGATGCCCGGTCAAGCCGGGCATGACGATAGGAGCCGATGCGTATGTTTATGGAGGTAGAAATTCTACCTCCATTTTTCGTATTGCGGCATTGCGAGGGTGGAGAGGAGTTCTTTGACGCTCTTGTCGTCCTTCGGGCAAATCAGCAGGGCATCGCCGGTGTCCACCACTATGAAATTGTCCAGACCCTTGACAGCAATAAGCTTGGACGGATGCCCGACAAAGAGATTGCCGCTGCAGTCGCGGGACAGGCTCTGCCCTCCGATGGTGACATTCCCGTTTTCATCCTTTTCAGAGGCATAATCATAGACCGAAGCCCAGTTGCCGATATCGAACCAATTGAAATCGCAAGGCATAATCCAGGCTATTTCCGTACGCTCCAGCAGGCTGTAGTCGAAAGAAGTGCTCGGGCAGTCGGTGTAGGCTCTCTCCACGAATACCTTCTCCGAAGGAGTCCCTATGGCCTTCTGCCATCCGCGAAACAAAGCCGTCACCTCCGGATTGTAAGTCTCCAGTTCATCCTTTAGCGCCGAAGCGTGGGCTGCAAACATTCCGGAATTCCACAAAAACTCCCCGCTGTCTACGAAAATCTTGGCAAGCACACGGTCCGGCTTTTCCGTGAAAGTCTTCACCTTGACCGGAGTGCCTACGCAGTAGCTGTTCTGGCCTCCGACCACCTGAATATATCCGAAATTCGGGTCCGGCCTGTTCGGTACAACGCCCAAAGTCACCAGCACATCCGCCCCCTCCACAAACTCCAGACTTCTGGTAACCATATCCCGGAAAGCGTCCGGGTCCTTGATGTAATTATCTGATGGAGAAAAAATTATATTTGCATCAGGATTGCGCTTGAGTATGGTGTAGGTGGCCCAGGTGATGCAAGGGGCAGTGTTTCTGGTGTAAGGCTCCAGAAGCAGGTTTTCAGGAAGAAGTTCCGGAATCTGCTCCCTCACAAGAGCGGCAAAGCGGGATGAGGTCACGACCACAATGTTTTCCGGGGCGATAAAATCCGCAAACCGTTCATAACTGTGCCTTAGAAGTGTCTTGTGTTCCAGACCGAAAATGTCCAGAAACTGCTTCGGACAGGCAGTTCTGCTGACAGGCCACAACCTCAATCCGGCACCGCCTGCCATTATGACGCAATAAGCATTGGACTTGTTCATAGCATTATCAATTTATGGTTCGTGATGGTTCTATAAATATATAGGTATATAGGCTTGCGGAATGTATTCCAAAACCGTTTCATCATCTGCAATAGTCACGCCGACAATGTCGAAAAACAACTCATATCCGGCAAATCTTTCATTCTCCGAAACAAATCTTTTCGCAGCAGCCACAACCTTAGCCTGTTTGCGGCGATCCACTGTGGAGCAGGGATTTATGGTCTGGTCCAGTCTTGTCCTCACCTCCACAATATGCAGCCCGGCCTTGTCCACCGCGACTATGTCCAGTTCATAATGTCCGCTGCGGTAGTTGCGCGAAACAATCATCATCCCCTTCTCTTCCAGAAGCCGGCAAGCCGCATCCTCTCCCGCCTTTCCCGTTATCTGCCTGGTATTCATATCATTCAAAAGTTACAACCGTCACTCCAGCCCCTCCGAACTGCACGTGCTCATCCTTCACCGAAGCCACGCCCGGAGTGGTTCTGAGCAGCTTCTGCACCTCTTCCCTCAACGCACCCGTGCCTTTACCTGTTATTATCCTTACCGAAGACACCGACAGCATAAGAGCATCGTCCACATATCTCACCACCTTGTCCAGAGCATCCGCAACTCTCTCACCCCTGATATCCAGTTCCGTGCTGAAATTCAGTTTGCGCTCGGTAAGTGAAGAGTCAATTTTCACCTTAGACACGTTGCGCGACCCGGCCTTATACGCTTCCTTGTACTCACCGGAAGTAATACGTTCCAGCTTGTCCGGCGGCATCTTGGAAGAAATATTGCCGATTATGACATAGACAGCCTTTGCCGAAACTCTGGTCACTTCTCCCACAAATCCGCTGTCCTTCACCCTCACTTTCTCTCCAGGCTTAAGCGGGGCATTGCGGAAAGCTTCTTCACGGGCCTTTTCCTCGGCCTGGGCCATCAGTTCCTTCTTGCGGTTTTCGTCCGCGCGTTGCAGGCTCCTCGCTGCCCTGCGTTCGCGCCTTTGGTCCAACTGCTTGATTTTCCTCTCAATATAGTCGTCCTTCTCCTTCTGCTCCTGTTCCTTGCGGGCAGCCAGCATCCCGACGAAAGACTGGAGGTCCTGACGGGCCTGAGTGGTGGCCTGTTTTTCCGCCTGGGACTCTTTTATGGATCTGATGGTGTTCTCCACCTGACGGTTGGCGTTGCGGACGATTTCCTCGGCCTCTTTGTGGGCCTGGTCCAGAATTTCCTTTTTGAGTTTGCGTATGCCTTCCAGTTCTTTCTGATAGCGTTCCGTGATGCTCTCCAGGGTCTTGTCGGTAGATTTTATGCGTTCCAGTTTCTCATCCAGGGCCTTGCGGTTGCGGGCAATCTTGCGCAGGTTGCGCTCAATGTCCACATATTCCTCACCGGCACGGTTTTCCGCATCCTTGACTATGGTCTCGGGCATACCCATTTTGCGGGCCAGCTCGAAGGCGAAGGAATTGCCCGGCAGACCTGTCTCCAATTTGAACAGAGGGGTGATGTTCTTTGCATCGAAAAGCATCGCACCGTTGAAAACCCCGTTATTGCCGGAAGCGTAGAATTTCAGATTGGTGTAGTGGGTAGTAATCACTCCATAGACTCCCCTCCGGTCAAATTCCGCAAGTATGGCTTCCGCTATGGCTCCTCCCGCTGCCGGTTCCGTACCGCTTCCGAACTCATCTATGAGCACAAGTGTCTTTGAATCAGCCTTTTCCAGCATATCCTTCATATTGGAAAGGAAGGAGCTGTAGGTACTGAGGTCATTCTCCAGCGATTGCCCGTCGCCTATGTCGGCCATAATCCGGTCGAATACCATCAGTTCGGAAGTCTCGGAAGTAGGGATGAGCATACCCCACTGAAACATATACTGCAACAGGCCAAAAGTTTTGAGACACACCGACTTACCTCCTGCGTTAGGCCCCGAAACAAGCAGAATATGCTGCTGCGGAGTGAGAGTCGCCGTCATGGGAACTATGGCCCTGCCCTCTTTTTTCAGGCTCCTCTCCAGAAGAGGATGGCGGGCCTTGCGCAGACTCAGTTCCCCGTTGTTGGATATGATGGGCATTCCGCATACGAAATCCAGAGCCGTCTGAGCCTTTGCCATAAGAAAATCAAGTTCTCCAAGAAACACCGCAGCATCAAGCAAATCAGGCAGATAGGGACGCAGAAAATCGGAAAATTCAGCCAAAATACGCACTATTTCCCTCTGTTCCGCAAATTTGAGTTCACGTATTTCATTGTCCAGTTCCACGACTTCGGCCGGTTCAATGAATGCAGTCTTGCCGGATGCGGATTCATCATATATGAACCCGGGTATTTTCTTCTTATTGGCGGCACTCACCGGAATGAGCATCTTGCCGTCACGTACAGTCACAGAAGCCCCGTCTTCCGCTATTCCCTCTTCCTTTGCCCGGCGCAGGATGATATTGATCCGCTTGGAAATGGTGCCCTCCTTATCCCTGAGGGATTTGCGTATGTTGTAGAGTTCATCCGAGGCGGTATCCTTGACTTCCGAATAGCGGTCCAAAATGCCGTCTATGCGCCTGGTGATTTCCGAGAAGGAAACGATTCCGCCGGACATCTTCTTCAGATTTGGATAGACTCCTTCCTTGACACTGTCGAAAAAGAAAATGACTTTGCGAAGGGTTTCCAGCACCGTCTTAAGTTTGCGTAAGGACAGCAAGTCTATGGCTACGGAAGGTTTTTCAAGAGGCTTGAGAAAGCCCAGACAATCAATATACCCGTTGGTTGGAAAACTTTCCTCAAACATAAGTATGAGCCTCATCTCATCGGTGAGTTCCAAACGCCTGCGCACCTCCTTTTCCGAAGACGAGAATTCCTCTTCGCGAACCCTGTCCGAGGCATATTCCGTCAGGCACTTTGCGGCGATGATATCCCTTATCTTGTCAAATCCCAGCTTATGTTCCAGAATTGCATCCATTCTATCCTCCTTGCCGGCACATTGCACCGGACTCTAACGCCGGACAAACTAACCGAGAGCCTGACCGAGCAACAGTTTCAATTCATTCAGGTTGTTGATATGGGTCCAGGACCCGTCATTGAAGAAGGTGATACCACCCGTCTCTTCCGACACCACTACGACTTTCGCATCCGTTTCTTCAGTAATCCCGGCAGCAGCCTTGTGCCTCATTCCGAACTGAGGGGGCAAAGCAGCCTCACTCACCGGAAGAGTACATCTGGCCGCAACTATACGTTCCCTGTCAATGATTACTGCCCCGTCGTGCAAAGGCGAATTCTTGAAGAAGAGATTCATCAGCAGCCTGCGGTTCACCACAGCATCAATCCGGTCTCCGGTGTCTATGACGCTTTCCAGAGAGGAACGTCCGGCAAGCACTATCAGAGCACCTGTTTTGGTCGCGGACATAGAATTGCAGGCTTCGGCAATTTCCTTAACCACGGCTGATTGTTCGGGTGAGAGTGACGAAGGGTCGTGGCTCCTCTTTGCAAACCTTTCCCATATCCTCCGTCCCTGTTCGGCCTTCAGGTAGCGTTGCCCGAAATGAATGAGAAAACGCCGGATCTCAGGTTGGAAGATGACGATTATAGCCAACATTCCCACATCCAGCACGATGGAGAGCATTTCCGTCATCATTTTCATCCCCATAGCCGACACCAGAACCTTCAGCACGAAGAGGAAAATCAGGCCTATGAGTATGTTCATCGCCGAGGTGCCCCGGATGTATTTGAAAGCATAGTAAATCAGCAGGGCTGTCAGGAGTATGTCCAGAAAGTCCGCGAACGAAAAGTTCAAGAATTCAAATGCTCCGAGTATCACCGGTTGAACGATTTTTATGAGAAGTTGTCAGTCGGCACCAGCCTATATTTCAATCGGCACAGGCCTATATTGATGTCTCGAATTCTTTCAGGAATCGGAGGTCGTTCTCGAAATAGTGCCTCAGGTCCTTCACCTGCCATTTGAGCATTGCTATGCGCTCCACACCCATTCCGAAAGCGAATCCGCTGTACTTCTTGCTGTCTATGCCGGATGCCTCAAGCACATTCGGGTCCACCATTCCGCAACCCAGAATTTCAAGCCAGCCGGTACCCTTGCATACATTGCAACCCTTTCCGTGGCAGATATTGCAGCTCACATCCACCTCAGCAGAAGGCTCTGTGAACGGGAAATAGGACGGACGCATACGGATTTTTGTTTCCGGACCGAACATCTCCCTTGCGAACAGGAGAATGGCCTGCTTCATATCCGCGAAAGTCACCCCTTCGTCAATATAGAGACCTTCCACCTGATGGAAAATGCAGTGTGCGCGGGCAGAGATGGCTTCGTTTCTGAACACGCGGCCGGGGCAGACGATGCGAATCGGCAGAGGAAGTTTCTCCATTGCACGCACCTGAACTGAAGAGGTGTGTGTGCGCAGAAGCACCGGATTCTTCCCCGAAGTCACGAAGAATGTGTCCTGCATATCCCGGGCAGGATGTTCAGGCGGGAAGTTGAGGGCTTCGAAAACGTGATAGTCGTCCTCTATTTCAGGACCTTCTGCGACATCGTAGCCGAATTTGCGGAAAATCTTGATGATTTCCTCCCTTACGATGGACACCGGGTGGCGTGAGCCCAAATCCACGATATCCCCAGGGAGACTGCAATCCACGGCAGGCTTGTTCTGGGCAGCCTCGGATTCTGCGGATGACTTCAGTTCCTCGATTTTGGAAGTTGCAGCCTGTTTGAGCACATTGAGTTTCTGCCCGAATTCGCGTTTCATTTCAGGTGCGACCGTCCTGAACTCGTCAAACAAGGCGGTGATTTCACCCTTTTTGCCCAAAAGGCGCACTCTCAGAGCCTCAATTTCCTGTTCCTTCAAATTTTTCAGCCCGGCAATTTCTGCCATCAGGGCTTCTATCTTTTCTCTCATATCTATTTTGTTCTTTTCAATCAAGCATTTTGTTTCAACCTGCAAATATAAGGATTTTCGGCGGCAAACCATAGAATACCGGCGCTTTTCCGAATATCAACAAAGCGAATTGGAAAAATTTGCATATTTTTGTGTTTCGACAAAAGTTATGGAATAATGAATACCAGAAAATCTATCATCGCCGGAGCGGCCGCAGCCCTGATTGCGTCCTTTCCGCCTGCAGCAGATGCCTGCTCCAACATTCTCGTAACCAAGGGGGCCAGCAAAGACGGGTCCTGCCTCGTTTCCTACGCAGCCGACTCCCACCAGCTTTTCGGAGAACTTTACTTCCGCGCCGGGGGCTACCACGACCGCGGCACTTTCAGAGATGTGGTGGAATGGGATACCGGAAAATTTCTCGGACGCATCCCGGAAGCTCCTTTCACCTACAAGAGAGTTGGCAATATGAATGAAAAGCAGCTGATTGTCACCGAGACCACCTATGGAGGCCGTTCCGAACTCTGGGATTCCACAGGAGTTATGGACTATGGCTCCCTTATCTACATAGCCTTGGAAAGGGCAGCAAGCGCTCGTGAGGCAATAGAGGTAATTGTCTCTCTTGCAAATGAATACGGATACTATTCCGAAGGCGAGAGCTTTTCGATTGCCGACAGGGACGAGGTGTGGATTATGGAACTCATAGGAAAGGGAACCCGTATGGTGGATGGCCGGAACGCCGACAAAGGCATAGTCTGGGTGGCCCGCAGAGTGCCTGACGGATATATCTGCGCCCACGCCAACCAGGCCCGCATCAGCACTTTCCCTCTTGACGACCCAGAAAACTGCCTCTACGCCCCTGATGTCATTTCATTTGCCCGCAGCAAGGGATGGTTTGACGGCAAAGACAGCGAATTCAGTTTCTGTGACACCTATGCTCCACTGGATTTCGGAGGGATGAGAGCCTGCGAGGCCCGCGCCTGGTCTGCATTCAACATTCTCTGCAAGGGCAAGTTCACTTTCACGGATGAAAACGGAAAGGAAGTGACGAGGGATGCCTACGACTACATTGACTATGCAATGGGCTATGACAAGAGCAAGAGATTCCCGCTTTTCGTGAAACCGTTCGAAAAAATCGGAGTCAAGGATGTGGCCGATGCGATGAGGGACCATTTCGAGGGCACACCTATGGATATGACAGCCGACATTGGGGCCGGAGGAAACCGTCTTCCTTACCGCTGGAGGCCTATGAGCTTTGAAGTGGACGGGAAGAGATATGTGAACGAAAGGGCTATGGCCACCCAGCAGACTGGATTCTGGCTTGTGGGACAGAGCCGGAGCTGGCTGCCTGACATTGTGGGAGGAGTAATATGGTTCGGCTGCGACGATGCCGCAACATCTTATCTTACACCTATTTATACAAATACTGAGGCTATCCCGGAGTCGTTCCGCGAAGGTAATGGAAATATGCTCAAATACTCCCCTACCTCCGCCTTCTGGATGTGCAACCGTGTCGCCAACGCCTGCTACAAGGCTTACGACATAATGGCCCCGACAGTACGCGAAGCTATTGACACCTGGGAAAACAACTGTCTGGAGAGACTTGCTGAAAACGATGCGAAGGCTATGGAAATATATGAGGCTGATGCTGCAAAGCCGAACAAATACCTCAAGAAGGGCCGCAAGCCTAAGGTTTACGACAAGTTCACCGGGACTAAAGCCTTCCTGACGGATTTCTCTGTCAGAACAGCCGACGAGATTTTCGCAAAATGGACTGAACTTGAGGAATTGCTGCTCGTCAAATTCATAGACGGCAATGTGAAGGCTCAGAATCCGGACGGCAGTTGGGTGACAAACGGGCATTCCGATGTAATCCCGGGCCGCATAAGTCAGCCTGGATATTCAGAACTTTGGAAAAAGACTGTGGCAAGAGACCACGGAGACATAATAAAGGAGAAATAACAGATGGCAAAGCACAAATTTCAGTTTAAGAATTGGCAGAAAACCCTGGTTCAATGGGGTGTTCTCATCTCGCTCATACTCGTTCTGACCGGAGTGGTAAAACTCGGAAGCGAAAAGCCTGACCCGGAGGCCTGGTGCCCTATGGGTGGTCTGGAAGCCCTCGCCACTTATGCTGCAAATTCAACCCTGCCGTGCTCGATGTCCTCGGTGCAGGTGATGATGGGCATAGTCCTGGCGGTGGCGGTGATGCTCCTGGGCAAGCTGTTCTGCGGCTACCTTTGTCCCGTAGGCACTGTCGAGGATTTCCTCATGGGACTCCGCAAGGCCTTGGGATGGAAAAAGGGCATCAACATACGTAACGGCAGCCCGCTTGACAAGTTTCTCAGGATTTTCAAATACGCGCTGCTGTTTGTGATACTCTACTCCACGGTTACAGCCAGCGAACTGTTCTGCAAGAACCTGGACCCGTACTACGCAGTGGCTACCGGCTTCAAAGGTGAAATAACTTTGTGGATGTCAATAACTTCACTTGTACTGGTGGTTGCAGGAGGCTTTTTCATCAACCGTTTCTGGTGCCGCTATGTCTGCCCTCTCGGAGCCGCATCCAACTCATTCAAGTACTGGATTTGGGTGGTCGCGCTCTTCGGTGGAGCCTTGCTGGCAGGAATCTACGGATGGCAAATCAACTGGACCATTGTATTTGCAGTTTTCTGCGGTGCAGGTTATCTGCTTGAAATCATAGCCCCGAAGCCTGTGCTGCAACTCGTCACAATGGTCAAGGACAACAGTGTCTGCAACCATTGCCAGCATTGCACCAGACACTGTCCATACGGCATCGACCTGTGCAAGGCTGGAGACGGACGGTTCACCCACGTGGACTGCACCCTTTGCGGGGAATGCGTGTCTGCCTGCAACACCGGAGCCATACAACCGGGAATCGGCGGCCGCGTCAAAGGCAAAGGATGGAAATATGTGCCTGCCATAGTTAGTTTGGCTGCTGTTGCCCTTGGCATCTGGGCCGGAACCCTCTTCGAACTCCCGACCATCAATTTCAAATGGGGCATTGAGCAGGCGGATTCCACAGGAGTGGTGAAGGGTGTGCCTGAAAGCCGGCTCGTATCAGTGAAACTCGAAGGTCTGCGCTCTGTCAAATGCTACGGCAGTTCAATGGCTTTCAAAGCCAAATTGCAGAGCATACCCGGAGTGCACGGAGTCAAGACCTATGTGCACCACCACAAGGCGGAAGTACTTATCGACACCACGAGACTCAATGCCGAGAGTCTGCGGGAAGCCATATTCACCCCTTCGATGTTCCGCATCTGGACCCCGGACCACAACAAACTGGATTCCATCAAAATCGTAACCATCCGCACCGAGAATATGTACGACAGGGTGGACCTCAACTATCTCGGACTGCAGATCCGCAATACCGGCAGAAGCATTTTCGGACTTGAGTCGGAGTTCGCCTGCCCTATGATCATAAGGGTGTATATGAGTCCGGAGGAGAATCCTGACGAAGAATGGTTCCGGGAAATTGTGGAGAAGAAGATGCTGAGTATGCCCGTTCACGGAGGAGGCACCAAGGACACGCCTGTGGACTTCAAGTTCGTCAAGATGGAGCCGGGATATCAGATGATGGGCGTGAAGGACTATCTGCACAAGATGTTTGCCGTCACTTCCGCATTTACGGCTGAGTTCTGTCAGAGAGTGGAACAGTACGAGGGCAAAGACCAGTGGATTTACGAAATTCCGGACTACAACTACGAAAAGCCTATAATCAAGCGCACTATGCCTTTCGTAAGTAACCATCTGTCCTCCCACGAAGGCATAATAGGCATTTACACCCGCCTCAACAGCGATTGCGTGCCTTCCATCCAAATCCGTTTTGCAATGCCTATGAACTCCACAAAAGTCAAGGAATTGCTGAATATGGACAAATGGACCATCACCTACGCCAAGGACGACGTGAGGGAGGTCGATGCCAAGATGGACTTCAAGAAGACCAGCGGAAGCGTTCACAAGTATGTCCCCGGTGAAACTGATTTGAAATGAAAAGATTTCTGACAATTGCAGCCCTCGTTCTGACTTGCGCCTTTACGGCCGGTGCTGACGAGGGTATGTGGATGGTAAATGCCATCAACAAGGCTTTGGAAAAGAATATGAGGGCAAGGGGGTTAAAACTCCGCGCAGGTGAAATTTACAATGCGGATGCCCCGGGAAGCAGCCTTTGCGATGCCGTGGTGTCTCTGGATTTCGGATGCACGGGCAGCCTCATTTCCGATCAAGGTCTGCTGATTACCAACCACCACTGTGCATTTGCGGATGTCCACAGCCTGAGCAGCAGCGAGTGCAATTATCTGGAAGACGGATTCTGGGCATTCGAGGCCTCCGAAGAAAGACATATTCCCGGCAAGAAGGCCTTCTTCCTGCAGAAGGTAATCGATGTGACCGAAGAGGCGCAGGGCTTGAAAGCAGAATTTGCAGCAGAGGGCAAAGACTTGGGCATAAGGAAGTTGAGTTATATTATCGAGAAAAAATACAATCAGGAGAATCCGGGATTGGAGGCTTCCTTGAGTTCGATGTGGGCCGGGGAGAAGTATTACCTTGCCCTGTACAAGGTGTATGAGGACCTGAGACTGGTGGCGGCACCTCCTGTGGGCATTGCAGCTTATGGAGGGGACACGGACAACTGGGAATGGCCCCAGCACAAATGCGATTTCGCCCTCTACCGCATCTATTGCTCTCCCACCGGGGAGCCTGCCGGTTATTCAGAGGATAATGTGCCGCTGAAATCCCCGGCGAAGTTGACAATTTCCACCAGGGGCTACAAGGAAGGCGATTTCAATATGGTGATAGGCTATCCGGGACGCACGGACCGCTTTTCGAGTTCGTACAAGCTGGGTTTCAACAAGGATATGGGCCTGCCTGTGAGCAATCTCGTGCGTGGGGAACAGATGCGTATTGCCCGCAGATGGATGGACAGCAATCCTAAGACAAGGCTGAAATATCAGGACTGGTATTTCTCGCTGAGCAATGTTCAGGAACTGAATGTGGGACAGGTGCAGTGCTGGAACAGGTTCGGAGTGCTGCAGGAGCGCAGGCAAAGGGAGGCCGAATTGCAGGAATGGATAGATGAAGACCCGGATAGGCAGGCTCGCTGGGGCAGTCTGCTGAAGGACCTTGAAGAATGTTACGGAGCCGTTTCCGAATTGCAGAAATACCGTATATGGTTCCGGGAGACCTTGGTGAGAGGCTGCCGTATGTCGCTGATTGTTTCGCGTTTGAGCAATGCGGCACGCTCGAAGAAACCTGGTCGGGAAGCGGGGAAAGGGCAGTGGAAAGAGATGTTTGAAGAATTGGACTTAGGATTGGAGAAAGAGCTTTTCTGCTGTTCCGCACAGATGTTCCTGGAGAATGTGCCGAGAGAGTATTGGTCTGAATATCAGAGGGAAATTGTGGGAGATAGGAAGGATTATGCGGCAATTGCGGAGGAAGTATGGGAAGGCAGCCGCTTGAGCAAGGGATGGTGCGACAACCTGTGCCGGGAAAATGGAGACTGCCCTGGTGAAGGCCGTGGCAGGCACTGGAAGAAAGACCTGTTGAATGACCCCTTGGTCCGTTTCCTGCAGGAAGTGAAGATTACGGATTTCAATGAGGCAATCAATGCCGCTGAAAAGGGACATTCCGCACTGGAGCTGGAGCACGAATTCACGAAGGCTCTCTACGGAATGTACCGGGACAAGGGTCTCGCGCTCTATCCTGATGCCAATTCCACAATGAGGCTGACCTATGGCCGTGTGGGAGGCCTGAACCCTCGCGATGCCGTCAAGAACGGATGGCAGAGCCACGCCCGGGGAATCCTGGAAAAGGAGAATCCGGAAGACTATGATTTCCGCCTCAAGGATGATTTCAAGGCTTTCCTGAGCAAGCTCGACCCGGACTACCCCGTAAATTTCCTGAACGACTGCGATATAACAGGAGGCAATTCAGGCTCCCCTGTGTTGAACTCCAAAGGCGAGCTCATAGGCCTGGCATTCGACGGCAACAAGGAATCCCTCGCCAGCGATGCTTCCTACACCCCGTCCTACAACAAATGCGTCTGCGTGGACATCCGCTACATCCTCGCCGTCCTCTCCCGCTACGCCCACCTCGACCGCATACTTGACGAACTGGACTAGGCCGTTTTAATTCAGTACAGAAACCCGAACATCCAGAGGGGGATTTGGTTGTCGTAGGCGTATTCTGTGTCGTCTTTTACTATGTAGCCCTGGTCGGCGGTCTGGATTTGCTTTTTGCCTTTCTTGCGGCCACCGACCTCGAAGGTTTTGCCGTCAATTTCGAAGTCTGAGATTGGGGACTCTACGGGGTCATATTTCTGTTTGGTCCAGCAGAGGAATATGGTTTCGCGGCTGTTTCCCGTGTTGGGCAACTCTCCGGCAATCACATAGGAAAGATTGGGGTTGTGAAGGTAAAGTTTGTCCATTTTTCTCAAGATTGCATCGCCGTTCGCTTTCATACGCAAACTTGACACAAGCTCTGCCTTTTCGAGATATTCCAGGTATTTCGGCAGGTCGTCCCTGTCCATTTCCAGGTCTCGTGCCATATCGGAATAATTGATTTTTACGGGCACGCTTCTGGATATGTAGTACATAAATTTCTTAAGTTTCTGTGTTGCCGCTATGGTCATTCTGGCATATTTGGGTATATCCAGTTCGACGGTGGTATTGATTACCTGCCTAAGACGTGTCTCAAATTCCGGTTCACCCGAGAATGGGTAACAGCCTTTTTTCATATACTCCTCAAAGTATTTCAGAGGTCGCTCTGGGCCATATGGAAAATCCACCTTACCTTGCAGAATCTCCTCCAGGGAGGATGTCCTGAGAGACCAGCCATTACGCAGGTTCAGATATTCTCGGAAAGACCATACAGGAAGATGATATTCAATAACACGACGGCTGAGGTCCGCCCCTCCGTCTTTCAAATCCAGTAGCGAACTTCCGGAATATACAATATGCAACAGCGGGAGGCTGTCGTACATATTCTTGATTTCCCTGCTCCAGTTCGGATATTTGTGAATCTCGTCTATATAAAGATATTTGCCACCTCGGGCGAAAAACATTTTTGCCGTGTCAAGCAGCGTATGGGCACTGAAATAAATGTCATCGGCAACGACATAGAGAGAGTCATCCCTGTTACCCTGCAACTTTATATGCTGCAGAATAAGGGTGGATTTTCCAACTCCTCTCTGCCCCAGAATGCCCAGGATGCGGACATTCCAGTTGATGGTCTGATGTTGCTCCCTGAAAAAGAGCATCGGGGTCATTTCCAGACGCTGATAGTATTGGTCGTAGAGTGTTTCCATAGCATATTGCAGAATTTTACCGGCACAAATATACAAAAATTGCGGGACAATTTCCGCAATTTATGAGGAATCTTGCAGGAAAAATTCTGCAATTTTTGCATTGCGTTGACAAATCACGCTTTTGGATGTTGTAGGGATAATCGAGTAGGAGGAAAACGAAAGTTTTCTTCCTACTTTCGTTTTCCGACCTCTCACACCACCGTACGTGCCGTTCGGCATACGGCGGTTCCTTACACTCTGTGCAATTGAACGTAGTAGTCCATAAGACAAGGGTAGCCAG
>JALFGP010000098.1 GCA_022777205.1 Rikenellaceae bacterium | reverse complement strand
AATCTTCTGAATTATACCAATTTATGAGACTTTTACCAACCACTTTTGGCAATTATACCCTCAGAGGCAAGCTGCTGCCGCTGCGGAGCTCCGCTCATAAAAAAGAAGAGGCCGACCCTTTTTAGTCGACCTCTTTTTATTTTGTGGAGATAGTCGGAGTCGAACCGACGACCCTCTGCTTGCAAAGCAGATGCTCTAGCCAACTGAGCTATACCCCCAAAATTTTTGTTTCTTTTGAGCGTCTGCTGCGTTGGCCTGCGTATCCTCTTTCGGTCATTACCATTAGGTAACTCCCTCTTTCGGAACTTGTCCGCCTTGCATCCATCTCAAAATAAACAAAAATTTACACTGAGATTTCAGATGGCGTTGGCCTGCGTATCCTCTTTCGCGGACAGACACTCAAAATTTTTAAGAACTTGTGGGAGCAGAGGGAGTCGAACCCCCGACCCTCTGCTTGTAAGGCAGACGCTCTGAACCAACTGAGCTATGCTCCCATTCCTCAAAGGGATTGCAAAGGTACTCAATTTTTCTTTACCTCCAAATTTTTTCGCAAAAATTTGCTAAGTAATCCTCAAAAAATAGCCCTGGTCAGAAAAGTATGGTTTGATTTATGCGGGGTCAAAAACATTACATAACACATAAAACTATGTTACGCAAGACTTTAGCCATAGCTGTGGTCGCAGCGGCCACGATGGCGCTTTCAGTTGGAGCGTTCGCCTGTACGGGCATTATGCTCAAGTCGGCGGACGGACACACGGTGATGGCCCGAACCATCGAATGGGCCGGCAATGACAATCACAACCGCTATGTGGTGGTGCCACGGGGACATTGCTGGACCTCTCTTACTCCGGACTCAAGTGAAGGACGGATATTCTCAGGAAAGTATGGATATGTGGGATTTGCTGTGGAACAGGCTGAATTTATCGTGGAAGGGCTCAACGAGAAAGGACTCTCGGCAGGGCTCTTTTATTTTCCCGGATATGGGGAATATGAGCCTTTCTGCCCTGAAAACAAAAACAGCAACATTGCTGATTTACAACTGGTTTCCTATATCCTCGGAAGCTGTGCCACCGTTGACGAGGTCATAGCCGAAATCGGGAAAATCCACATCCACAATGTCTATCCAGGGGCATCCACCGCTCATTGGCGTTTTGCAGAGCCAGGAGGACGGCAGGTGGTGCTCGAAATCATCAACCGCAAATGCGTGTTCTACGAAAATGAACTCGGAGTGCTCACCAACTCCCCTTCCCTGGACTGGCATCTGACCAATCTCAACAACTATGTCAACCTCACAAGCGGAGCCGTCAGCGAAGGCAAGGCAGGGAGGCTCTCACTCAAATCCTTAGGAGGCGGCAGCGGGTTCCACGGCATCCCGGGAGACTTCACACCGCCTTCACGCTTTGTCAGGGCAGCATTCTTCCAGAGCACGGCACCAGTGCTGAAAACATCGGAAGAGACTGTGTTCCAGGCATTTCACCTGCTCAACAATTTTGACCTGCCGATTGGGGCACAGACCAACGAGGGAGTAACGCCACCCGATATGCCATCGGCCACACAATTTACCAGCGCAACGGATCTTTCCGAAAAGAAAATCTACATCAAGACTATGTACAACAGCCACATACGCTGCGTGGACCTGAATAGGATAAATTTCAGCAAATGCAAATTCATCAACGAGTTGCTTGACCCTCAAAGGAAGGAACCCGTCGAACCCCTTTTCCGTCACTGACGAGGAAATTGAAAAACAATGGCAAAGACCACCATCACACCTATGAGCATAGGATAATATAAATGTGGAATGATTTCAAAAGGAGAAAGCCCGGACAATCCCGAAGCCATAAGTATTTGGGCACCATAAGGAAGCAGGCCCTGCACAAAGCAGGAAGTAGTGTCCATCAGACTGGCTGAACGCTTGGGTGAAATGCCGAAACGGGAACTGATGTCCCTGGCAATGCCTCCAACGGTAATGATGGCTATGGTATTGTTTGCCGTACAGAAATTGGTAATCGCAGTCAGGAGTGAAATGATACTTTCCCCTCCCCTGCGGTTACCGATTTTTCTGGTCATACGCTCAATTAGCCAGTCAAATCCGCCTGCCGTCTTGATCATATTCATTATACCCCCTGCAAGCAAAGTCACCAGAATCAGCTCACACATAGACTGCACCCCGTCCCCTGCAGCTTCAAACAAAGCTAGGAACTTCACCCCGAAAAACAGTCCCAGAACATCAGTCAGCAGAATTCCGAAAACAAGCACCTTCAGGACATTCATTCCGGACAGGGCACAGACTATCACTGCCAGGTAGGGAATGGCAAGATAGAATGGGACCGAAGGAATATCATAATTATAATCCATTGATATTCCGCTAAACAGATATATAGCCAAGGTCACAATAGCAGCCGGCAGCACTATCAGCAGATTGGTCTTGAACTTGTCCTTCATCCGGCATCCCTGGGATTGGGTGGAAGCAATGGTCGTGTCCGAAATGAAAGAAAGATTGTCACCGAAAAAGGCACCTCCCACGACTATGGATATCATTAGGGCCAGGTCAACCCCCATTTCCTCAGAAAGGCCGGCAGCCACGGGTGCAAGAGCCACAATTGTTCCTACAGATGTACCAACGGACATAGAAATGAAACAAGCAGCCACGAATATTCCGGCAGGCAGAAAGCGGCCCGGAACCAGATGCAAGGTCAAAGCCACCGTCGCATCCACAGCCCCGACAGCCTTTGCCGATGCCGCAAATATACCCGCAAGCACGAATATCCACACCATATACATAATGTTGGAATCGGCGGCACCGGCAGAAAATATCCCCACACGGTCCCTGAAAGGCTTTCCCGGCACCACGAAAATGGAATAAACCGCCGCTACGACAAATGACACACAAATGGGAATGCCATAGAAATCCCCGGCAAGCACCGAAGACAGGAGATATACCAGGAGAAGGACCGCCATTGGAGACAGGGCAAAAAGCCCCTTCAGGTGTCGATTTAAACTATTGCGTTTACCATTTTCCATAATATGCTGGTTCACAGTAGGCTACAAATTATCAACATGAAGCTGTTGAAAACTACCGTCAAAAATTCGGTCGCAAAGGTAAAATAAAATTGGCAGAATAAATAATAGTCCTTACATTTGCAACCCGGAATTCAGAACCGCAACAGAATTTCCTGAGTCAGCATACATCATAAAAAATATACTATGTCTAAAACTCAAAACTCCTCCCAAGCGGTTTACGATGCCCGGACGCTCGGTAAGCCTAAGATGCTCGTGCTCGGCCTGCAGCACATGTTCGCAATGTTTGGAGCAACTGTCCTCGTTCCAGCAATCACAGGGCTTCCTGTCTCAACAACACTTCTATTCGCCGGCCTCGGCACACTGCTTTTCCACTTGCTCACGAAAATGAAGGTACCAGCCTTCCTCGGTTCCTCATTCGCATTCATCGGAGGCTACCTCAGCATAGTGGAAATGGGAAAATCCTACGACTTGACCGCCTCACAATCACTGCCTTATGCCTGCATCGGCGTTGCCTGTGCAGGTTTTTTGTATTTCATACTCGCCGGTCTGTTCAAAGCCTTTGGAGCAAAGAAGGTTATGAAATTCTTCCCGCCGGTGGTGACAGGTCCAATTATCATCTGTATCGGACTCATCCTCTCCGGTTCGGCAATCAGTAACTGCCAGTCCAACTGGTGGATTGCACTTGCAGCAATAGTTTCGATTATAATCTGCAACATCTGGGGACGCGGAATGATTAAAATCGTGCCGATACTCATCGGAGTGCTTGTGTCTTATGTACTTGCAGCATGCTTCGGACTCGTGGACTTCTCGGCGGTGAAAGATGCCGCTTGGATTGGGCTCCCTATATATAAGGACAGCACGGCAATCGCGATCGCTGACACTCGTAACTGGGAAATGCTCACCACTGCAATCATAACCATTATGCCTATAGCCCTTGCGACTATGATTGAGCATATCGGGGATATGTGTGCAATTTCCTCAACCACAGGCAAAAACTACCTCCAGGACCCGGGACTTCACCGCACGCTGATAGGCGACGGACTTGCAACTGCCATCGCTTCCCTCTTCGGTGCCCCTGCAAACACCACTTATGGAGAGAATACCGGAGTGCTCAACCTCACAAAGGTTTACGACCCCCGCGTCATCAGAATTGCAGCAATCTTCGCCATCCTCTTCTCATTCTGCCCTAAGTTTGCGGCAGTTGTGAGCGCTATGCCGGCTGCAACCATCGGCGGTGTGTCACTCATACTTTACGGTATGATTTCAGCTGTGGGTGTGCGCAATGTGGTGGAGAACAATGTGGACTTCTCATCCTCCCGCAATGTCATCATCGCCGCAATCATACTGGTGCTCGGCATAGGCATCAACTACGGTGTTGAGGGCGGCAGCATTGACCTCGGATTCACCAAACTTTCGGCTCTCGCAATCGCAGCCCTCGTGGGTATCATTCTCAATGCAATACTGCCCGGAAAGGACTATGAGTTCGGCAAGGACCCTAAGGGTGACACTGCAGTCAATTTTGACGCTAACACAAACAGAGTGACTGAATAACCTTTTTTATTAATATCAACAAAATTTCAGGTATGAAGAAATTTTTCATTTCCGCAGCTTTCGCGCTGCTCTGCTTCGGGGCTTTCGCTCAGAATGTCCAACTCCACTATGACTTCGGTCACAACGCCTACAACAAAGGAGACAAAGATCTCAGTACCAGAGCCTACTTAACCACCACCGTAGAAATGTTCAAGCCGGACTCATTCGGAAGCACATTCTTCTTCGTGGATATGGACTATCTCAGCCGCAACAATCCGGGTGGAACAACCCGCGGAGTGGTCGGGGCTTATTGGGAAATCGCACGTGAACTCTGCTTCTGGCAGGGCACCAAAATGGACTGGCTTTCTGTACACGTTGAGTACAACGGAGGTCTCAATGTCACCGGAAGCAAATTCTACAATGAGAAAGGAGGAGAAGAAACCGGTCTGAAAGGACTTTCCTTTAACAACGCCTTCCTTGCCGGTCTCACCTACAGCGGACACTCCAAGGATTTCCGCCGCACTTGGTCAATAAGTGCTATGTATAAGCTCATTCCTAAGACTTATGCAGACCTAGAAAAAACCCAGAAGGACTACCACAACTTCCAGATTACTGGTGTCTGGGGCATCAACTTCGCTAAGGACTGGTGCACATTCTCAGGTTTCGTTGATTTCTGGAGAGAGGCTCGTCCTTGGCAGGGCACCAAATACATCTTCCTTACTGAGCCGCAGTTCTGGGTTAATTTCAACCAGATCAAGGGTTGGGAGAATGTGCACCTTAGCCTTGGTACTGAGGTTGAGATGTCTGTCAATTTTGCTGGGAAAGGCTTCTATGCAATTCCCACCCTTGCAGCCAAGTGGACATTCTAGTAAAAACTTGCTAAAAAGGTGATTTCTGCGTTACGCTCCTTGCGGAAATCCTAAGAATCAACATCATAGTTTTCAAATGCCCGGCAATGCCGGGCATGGAGATTTGTTTTTTGCAGGCGGAATCCCTGTTGCCCAAAGATTCCACAAACGACACAATCAAACCATATTTTTTTATGAAAAAGTTCATACAAAAAGCCTTCGGCTACGATCCGAAGACCTCAAGCATCAAGACCGAAATCCTCGCCGGTCTCACCACCTTCCTCACAATGGCCTACATCCTGGCCGTAAACCCGGGCATCTTCTCTGCCCTTGACGGTATGCCCGGAGGTTCCGTCTTCACAGCAACCGCCCTTGCATCCATACTCGGAACCCTCGTTATGGCACTCTGGGCCAAAAAGCCTTTCGCCCTTGCCCCGGGAATGGGACTCAACGCATTCTTTGTATTCACAGTCTGCCTTGGAATGGGCTACAGCTGGCAATTTGCCCTCACAGCCGTGCTCATCGAAGGACTGTTGTTCATCATTCTAACCCTCACAAATATCCGCAAGATTATCGTTGATTCCATTCCGGTGTCCATCAAAAAGGCAATTGGCTGCGGCATAGGCCTTTTCATAGCCTTCATCGGACTGAATAACGCAGGCATCGTGGTTGACAATCCTGCAACCCTGGTTTCCATCGGAGACATCACCTCAGGCAAGGCTCTCGTGGCATTCATCGGTCTGATTTTCACAGCTTTCCTCGTGGTGAAGAAAGTTCCCGGCTCCCTGCTGATAGGTATGATTTCCACAGCCGTGCTCGGAATGTTCATCAAGGACCCTGCAACAGGCAAACACATCACCGAATTTTCAGGTGTAGTAAGTATGCCTGAGTCAGTTGCTCCGATTTTCTGCCAATTCGAATGGAGCCAGATACTCTCCCTCGATATGGTCATCGTGGTGTTCACATTTATGTTCATCGATATGTTCGACACCATCGGCACCGTTGTAGGAGTGAGCACTAAAGCCGGAATGGTGGACGAAAAGGGCAATATCCCCGGCCTGAACCGCATACTTCTCGCAGACGCAATCGCAACTGTGGGAGGTGCCTGCTTCGGAACTTCTACAACCACAACCTACGTTGAATCCGCATCAGGAATCGCACAAGGAGGACGCAGCGGTCTGACTGCCTTCATTACGGCTCTTTGCTTTGCAGTCGCACTCTTCTTCTCCCCTATTTTCCTCGCCATCCCGGGAGCTGCCACTGCACCTGTGCTGATTATCGTGGGTGTGTTTATGATGACTCCTATCAAGGACATTGATTTCAGCAACTACTCCGAGGCCATCCCTGCATTCATCACTATGGTTGCAATGCCGCTGTGCTACTCCATCTCTGACGGAATTATGCTCGGAATCATTTCCTATGTGCTCATCAACCTGCTGAGCTGCAATTTCAAGAAGATCAACCCGGCAGCCTACATACTTGCCGCATTGTTCATTGCCAAGTATATCTTCCTTTAGGATTACCCGTTCAAGAACTATAATATGCCCGGTTCCGGCCGGGCATATTCATTTGTTATCATCAAGCCCCAAAAGCCTCCGGATGAACTTGACTTGCGGGAAAAATCTCCCGGCCACTACCCGGACAACAGTATAAGCCGGAATTGCGGTGAGCATTCCCAGGATTCCGCCCATTGTGCCGGCGAGGAGCATCACTATGAAGATTTCCAGCGGACTTGCCTGAATGCTTGTGGAGTAGATAACAGGTTGAAGAATGAAATTGTCCACCAGCTGGGCAAGCAGGAACACGGCCACAAGGATAGCCAAAAATCCCCAGAATCCTATATCCAATCCGCAGGCTCCCGTTCCGCAATAGCGTATTGTCATTGCTATGATGGTACCGAGCACACCGCCCAAAAGCGGACCGACATAAGGAATGATATTGAGAAGTCCTGCCATAAAGCCTATACCTATGGCGGTGCCCAGTTCGAGGCGGGCGATTGCCCATAGTCCGAGAAAATCAATCAGTCCCACGCAAGTCATTTCCACTATCAGACCGATAAAGTAGCGGGACAGAAGATGTTCGACATCGGAGAGCGACTGGGCCACTTCCTCTTCGTGACGGTCCGGAGCAAGGGCGCAGATTATGCGGGAGAAAAGTTTCTCGTCACGGATGAAGAAGAAGGCTATGAACACCACAGAGAAAAGTCCTATTCCGAAACTTGCAAGAGCTGATGCCACTGAGCCTATCACATTGCCGAAAATGTTTACATTGATCAAGGACTTGACCTGATGCAGAATTGCCACTTCAATCCTGAAGCCCGGGTCGAGGTCAAAAGTATTCACGAGGTAGGCGTTCAACTCCGCCAGATTGCTGGATATGGCCCCGAGAGAGGTGTCGCCCGTGACGGAAGCCACATCGGAAATCACTTCCTTGACCATAGGCGCAAGCCCCGCTATTATACCACAGAAAATCACCAGTATGAGCAGTATAGACAGAATCGCGAGAAACCAGTCCGGAGCCCGATGGCCCTTGATGCGGATTTTCGCAAGCATCATTTTCAGGGGCTTTGCAATGAGGGAGACCACTCCTGCAAGCAGCACATAAACCACAACGCTGCCGAACTGCCTGAACAGTAGCCAGGCTATGACAGCAACAAAGGCCGCCAGCAGCCATTTGGCCAGGATTTCGGTGTAATGTTTCTGAGTTTCCATATATCAGTCTCAATGGCGGTATTTTGCTACAAGCTCATCCACCACCTTGCACATTTCGGAATACTGCTCCTCCATCGAGCAAAGAAGTTTGAACTGAGCCCTGGTGCGGACGAGGTTGTGCTCCGGATATTTGATTTTATAGTATGTGTCCCCGTTGAGATAGTCCATAAGGAAGCGCAGCACCTGCTCGAATGTGATATATATGCCTGAGAATGCGAGATTTTCGATTTCCGCAGGGCAGAGGAAGGATGCGGCTTCACTAAGATAACCGTCAATATAGGCCCTGAACATATCCAGGGACATAGACACGGTGTCAAGGTCAGGTGCATCTTCGGCTCCGGTGTTGGTGTAGCAGCGGAGGGCATCACCCACATCGTTGAGCACGGTCGCGGACATCACGGTGTCGAGATCAATGGCGCAAAGCACTTCACGAGTGGTGGCATCGAAAAGTATATTGCTGATTTTGGTGTCGTTATGGGTCACACGCATAGGCAGTTTGCCATCTTCCACAAGTTGCGCGAATGCAAGTATCCTTTCCCTGCGGGATTCTATCCAGGATATTTCTTCGGCACAGGCTGCAACCCTTCCGGCAGCATCATTTTTCACTGCTTCATCCCACTGCTTGAATCTCCAAGGCAGGTTATGGAAACCTTTGATGACCTCTGCAAGCGGCTGCTTGAAATCGGAGAGCAGGCTCTGGAAGCGTCCTATTCCCACTCCACCCTGGAATGCGAGTTCGGGTGAATCC
>JALFGP010000077.1 GCA_022777205.1 Rikenellaceae bacterium | reverse complement strand
TTCCGGACATGCCCACGATATCGTCCTCCACCAGCTGGAATTCTTCGTCTGTGGAGAATGACTGGGCTATGGCTCCATATACTGCATCGGTGTCCTCCTGGGCTATCGGATAGCTGTCCTGGGCAAAGGATTTGAGCTCCTCGATTTCTGCCGCGCTTATGTAGTTGTCGGGGTCGCGGTCGTCGATCCGTGCCTCGTTTTCCTCGGTTTTGATGTAGAAGCGCGGCATTCCCACCACTGCTCCCGTGATTTTGATTCCGAGAATCTCCTCGGCATCCGTGACTGCCTGTTTGAGCTGTCCCGCCACCTTCAGTTCGTTGAGTATGCGGCTGCTCTTCATTCCTATTGCAGGAGTCTCCTTGTAGTAAACCAGCCTCGTGTCGGTCCCGTCCTGCATTGCCACTGCAAGGGCGGTCTTGAATGTGCCAAGGTCTATGGCAACAATGTACTTCTCATCCATATCTCTACGCTTTTTTTCTTTTATCTTCACAAACGTTGCTGCAAACTATCTGGGAACCGAATCTCAGATCTACCTTCCTGTAGCCTTTGTCTATCGGCGAAATCATCCTGTAGTATTTCTCCATCTTATCGAATTTCCGTATGAAATCCGTCGGCTGCCCGAATAGAAACTTTTCCTCCCCTCGGACCGATATGAGTGTGATTTCCCCTTTCCTGTCCACGTGAATCTGGGTTATGCGGTTGTCCCATCCAGTCTTTTTCATATATTCCACAAGAGCCACAGCCTTCATCATCCATTCCTTGCCCTGCCCATCTTCCGGCATACCCTTGAAGCCCCTCGGAATCTTCACCGGGATGTCCCCGTCTATAATCGGCAACATAGAGGAATAGTTCCGCTGGAGAGGGAAGATAAAGCCTTCCCCGTCTGCATACCATCCGTTGTCTGCCGTTTGGAATCTCACCACAGGTGTGCGCTGGGTCACTTCCAGAGAAAGCATTCCGTCCGGAAGGATATAGGCCTCACAGGTGAGCACTGCGCTCTTGAGTTTCACAGCTTCCTCAATCCTGCCCAGCTCCAGTTCCGGAACAGGCAGTCCGACAACCTTGCCGTAGCCGCTCCTGACATAATTCTCCACATCCTTTCCCGTTACAAAATGGTTCAGGCTGCTGTCCCTGACCGTCACCGATATGCCCTTACATTCGATTTTGTCGCGCCTGCCCCTTCCCAACACAAGGAAAGCGACAGAGGATGACAGCGCAAGCACTGCCACGACGGAGAGCAAAATCCTGTAAACAATCTTTTTCATCGCTTCTCAAGCATACTGGTAATCAGCGGAATGTATCTGTCTATATTGCCTGCGCCGAAGGTGATGAGTGTGTCAATCTCCTCCTTGGCCAGATAGTCCATAAGTTCTTCTTTTTTGAGCAGCACCTTCTGGGGTGCCGTAACTTTTTCGAAAATGATTTCCGAGCTCACTCCCGGGATGGGCTCCTCGCGGGCCGGGTAGATGTCCAGAAGTATGAGTTTGTCCACCTGGCTCAGGGCCCGGGCGAATTCATCTGCAAAATCCCTGGTGCGGGTATAAAGATGCGGCTGGAAAATGGCTGTGAGCTTGCGTGACGGGAAGATATCCCTCATCGAGCTTATGGCCGTACTGATTTCATTCGGATGGTGGGCATAGTCATCGATATAGGCAAGTCCTGGACGGTTCACGTGTATGTCGAAACGTCTTTTCACCCCCTGGAATGTGGCCAGAGCAGCTTTGATTGCTTCAGTTTCGATTCCGTAGCAGAGGGCTATTGCCGATGCAGCCACGGCATTCTCCACGTTCACCCAGCCCGGCACGCCCACCCGGCAGTCCCGGACCACTCCGCCCGGATGGAAGAGGTCGAAGTTGAAATAGCCGCATTCATCTACCCGGATGTTCCCTGCGTGGAAATCAGCTGATGTATCATCATAGGAATAGCTCAGCAGATGGGCCTTTGTGTCGTTACCGGATATCGGAAGGCCTATTTTTGCTATGACTGTGCCGGTGGTGAGCGAAGCAAATTTGCGGAAAGACTCCTGCACGTGCTTCAGGTCCCCGTAAATGTCGAGATGGTCGGCATCCATAGCCGTAATTACGGATATTTCAGGCGTGAGCTGATGGAAGGAACGGTCGAACTCGTCGGCTTCCACCACCACGGCAGGGGAGTGGCTCATCAGCAGGTTGCTGTTGTAGTTTTTCGAAATCCCTCCCAGAAATGCCGAGCAGCCTTCCCCACAGGATGTGAAAATATGGGCGAGGAGAGTGCTGGTGGTCGTTTTGCCGTGGGTGCCGGATACTGCAAGGCAGCGCTGTCCGTCCATTCTGGTGAGTTCTCCCAGTACCTGAGCCCTTTTCATCAGCCTGTATCCGCGTTCCCGGACAGTCACAAGTTCCTGCAAATCTGAAGGAATCGCCGGGGTGTAAACCACGAGTGTGTGCTCCTTGTCCTCCGGAATCAAGTCCGGACGGTCTTCATAGTGGACCTCAATTCCCTCTGCTTCAAGTTCTTTCGTGAGATCTGAAGGAGTCCTGTCATAGCCCCCGACTTTGAAACCCTTGAACTTGTAGTATCTCGCAATGGCCGACATCCCTATGCCGCCTATGCCTATGAAATATATATTGCTGTAACTCATTGTCCTATAACTGAATAAATTTCTCTTACTATGGCATCGGCTGCCCCCGGAAGAGCCATGCTGAGGCTGTTCTTTTCCATTTCGCGGATCCGTTCCCCGTCTCTTATGCACTCCGCCGCCTTTGCCATCAGCTGTTGAGGCGCATCAGCATCCTTCACGATTTCTCCCGCCCCTCGGTTTACCAGAGCCATGGCATTGTGGGTCTGATGATCCTCAGTCACATTCGGCGAAGGAACGAAAATGGCTGCCTTTCCGCAGGCGCATATTTCCGACACAGAGCTTGCCCCCGAACGCGATATCAGCAGGTCAGCTGCAGCATAGGCCAAATCCATACGGGCTATGAAATCGGTGTGGTGCACTTTCTTTGCGGCTTCAGCCTGACCGTCCATAAACTCGTCCACTCTTTTTTTGTAATAGCGTCCGCACTGCCAAAGCACATCAAAGCCTTCTCCTCCGGGGCATCCCTCTGATATCCAGTTCATTACGGATGTGTTCAAAGTGCCGCTGCCAAGGCTGCCCCCGATTATGAGAAGATGCTTGCAGGCCGGATTCAGCCCGTAGAATTCAACACCCTGAGCCTTCTGCTGCGCTGTGTAGGGTTTCATACTCTCCCTTATGGGATTACCCGTCAGCACAATCCTGTCTGCAGGGAAGAATCTTTCCATTCCTTCGTAGGCCACGCAGATTTTTCCGGCCCTCTTGCCCAGTATCCTGTTCGTCAGGCCTGCAAACCCGTTCTGCTCCTGGATGAGAGTGGGAATGCCGCATCTTTCAGCAGCCCAGAGCAGGGGAGCGCTTGCATATCCTCCCACCCCCACGGCTATGTCCGGCCTGAACTCGCGTATGATTTTCTTTGCCATTCTTATGCTTTTGAGCACCTTGAAAGGCAGGGCGAGATTCTCCGGCGAAAGGCTGCGCTTGAGCCCTGCGATGGGCAGAGCCAGGATTTTGTAGCCTGCAGCGGGCACTTTCTCCATTTCCATCCTGCCTTCAGCACCGACGAAGAGGATTTCCGTTTCCGGGTTTTCCCTTTTCAGCGCATCGGCAATGGACAGGGCAGGGAAGATATGTCCTCCCGTACCTCCTCCGCTTATCAGAACTCTCAGTTTATTCTTCATTTTCTTCAATTGTTTCGTTTGTGCGCCCTCTTTCAATATCTGCCTGTCTCTCTTCCTGCGATGTGGCCTCCCAGGACATCTTGCTCATCGAAAGTATGATTCCGAAGGCTATGCAGAAGCACAGGAAGGCAGAGGCACCGTGGCTTATCAGCGGCAGAGTCTGTCCGGTGAGCGGTCCCAGGTTCAGGTTGATGGCCATATGCATAAAGGCCTGGCTGGTGATAAGGATGATGAGTCCCGCCACACTTGTCCTGGCAAAGATGTCGGGACAGTTCTGCACTATGAACCCTCCCCGGGCTATGAGACTGAGGTACAGCAAAATAACCAGTATCCCGCCGAAAAGTCCAGTCTCTTCAAGCACATAGCAGTAGATGAAATCGCCGTACATCACCGGCACCACATATTTCTGGGTGCTTCCGCCCACTCCCTTGCGGAACAGGCCGCCCTCGTGTATGGCTATTTTTGCGGAATAGGGCTGCTGGATTTTTTTCATCTTCTCCCTGTATTCCGCAGTGTGGGCGAGCCCCTTCTCCTTCATATCTATGACTTCCTCTATGGTGGGCTTTGTGGAGACTCTTTCTATACCTGTACCTATGCGTTGGAAGACCTTTCCGTCCGTGAGCTTATATACCCCGAAGGCAAGGGCGAGGCAGAGGATTCCGGCAGCGGCAAGCGCAGCAATTTTCTTCGGATCCGTGCCTCCGACAAAGGCTGTGATAATCATTATGGCAAGTATGAAGATGGTGCTGGAATTTCCGCCGGGGAGTACCAGGGCTGCAATCGCAAGTATGGGCACGAAAATGTAGTAGATAACCCTGCCCCACTCGCTGTCCAGACGCCTGAACGGCTGTTTCCCTTCCTTTCCGAATTTAATCCCGGAAATCCATCGCAGAGTCTTAAGGTTGTCTTCCTGCAAGGCCTTGCACGCCCAGGAAATATACATCACCATAGCCACTTTCACCACCTCGAACACGTGCAGCTGGAAAGTGTAGAGCCGGATGGTTCTGTAGGCCCCGTTAATCAGTTCTGCCTTGAATTTGCTGCTGACTGCAAAATGTGAGTCCAGAGCCGTGAGCAGCACAAGGCTCACGAGGAAACCCAGTCGCGAGAGAACCTCAAAAGGCTTGAGTTTCGGGATGAAATAGCAGGTGAACAGGAAACCCAGCCCCAGGAGGGTAATCAGACCTTGCTTGTAGATAATCGCAAGCCTGGTGGTCTTGTTCTGTATGGCAAGCAGGGAGGTGGAGCCGGAAATGGTGATCATCGAAATCATAACGAGCATCAGGACGACAATCCATACCACTTTGTCGCCCTTCACCACATTCAGGAATCCCTTGTTTTCCATAGACTTACAATTTTACGCAAATGCGCGTATTTACAGTTTTCTCACCTCATCTTTGAACTGCCGCCCCCTGTCCTCGTAGTTTTTGAAGAGGTCGAAGCTTGCACAGCAAGGGGACAGAAGCACCACGTCTCCCTTCTTTGCCAGACGGCTGGCCAGCTGCACTGCCTCGTGAGCCGAACCCGCCTCCACTATTTCCGGCACCACTGAGTCGAAACTCTCGTGGAACTTGCGGTTGTCCACTCCCATACATACCATAGCCCGGACTTTCTCCTTTGCAAGAGGCACCAGAGAGGAATAGTCGTTGCCCTTGTCTGTGCCCCCGACTATCCACACTACTGGCTGTTTCTGGCACTCCAGTGCATACCAGGCCGCATCCACGTTCGTGGCCTTGGAGTCGTTGATATAGAGCACTCCTCCTACGCTGGCCACCTTTTCCAGACGGTGTTCCACGGGTTGGAAGGATGAAAGGGCCTCCCTGATGGTGCCGTTGTCTATGTCCATAACCCTGGCTGCAAGTGCTGCTGCCATAGAATTGTAGATATTGTGCCTTCCGCCCAGTGCAAGGTCGCGTATGTACATATCGCACTCGTTGTCCTGATAGCGGATTACTATTTTGTCGTCCTTGACGAAGGCTCCTTCTTTGACTTCCGTTTTCTGGGTGAACGGCAGCTGCTTGGCCTTGACCACGATTTTGTTGAGGTGGTTGATGGTGATTTCATCGTCGGAGCAGAAGATGAAGCAGTCCTCAGAACTCATATTGCGGGTGATGCGGAACTTTGCTTTCACATACTCTTCCATATCGTGGTTGTAGCGGTCCAGATGGTCCGGGGTGATGTTGGTGATGATGGCTATGTCGGCCTTGAAATCATACATATTGTCCAACTGGAAGCTGCTGATTTCCAGCACATAGATGTCGTGGTCGGCGGTTGCTACCTGATAGGCGTAGCTCTTGCCTATATTGCCCCCGAGGCCTACGTTCAGCCCCGCCTGCTTGAGCAGGTAGTAGATGAGGCTGGTCGTGGTGGTCTTGCCGTTGCTTCCGGTGATGCAGATGCGGCGGGCACGGTCGTATCTTCCCGCAAATTCAATCTCGGAAATGATGTGGGTGCCCTGTGCGCTGAGTTTCTGAATCAGCGGAGCGGTGTTCGGTATGCCCGGACTCTTGATGACTTCGTCGGCATTTAGTATGAGTTCTTCGCTGTGGCCGCCTTCCTCGAAAGGGATGTCCCATTTGCGGAGCATATCCGCATACTCCTGTCCCAGTTTCCCCTTGTCTGAAAGGAAAACCTCAAATCCCTGTTTCTTTGCGAGTACCGCGGCACCTGTACCGCTTTCCCCGCCTCCCAAAATTACAATCCTTGACATAATTCTATCTAACTTTCAGCAATGCGATTGACAGCACTGCCAATATGATTCCTACTATCCAGAAACGAGTGGTGATCTTTACTTCGTGCATAGCCCTTGAGGGTTTGCTGATGACTGCCTCTATGCCCTCCTTCTGGAAATGGTGGTGCAGGGGAGCCATCTTGAATATGCGTTTGCCCTTGCCTGTGCGCTTTTTCGTGTATTTGAAATAGAACCTCTGAATCAGCACCGAAAGACTCTCCACGAAAAAGATTCCGCAGAGCACCGGCAGCAGCAGTTCCTTTCTGATGAGCACGGCGCAGACCCCGATTACTCCTCCTATCATCAGGCTTCCGGTGTCGCCCATAAAGACTTGTGCCGGATAGGAATTGTACCAGAGGAAGGCCACCAGAGCCCCCACAAAGGCCGCCATAAAGACTGCTATCTCTCCGCTGCCGGGGATGTACATGATGTTGAGGTAGTCGGAGTTGATGACATTTCCGCCCAGATATGCAAATATGCCCAGCACCACGCCCACTATGGCTGAATTCCCGCTGGCAAGTCCATCGATGCCGTCGCTGAGGTTGGTCCCGTTGGAGCAGGCCACCACGACTAAGGTAATCATAATCATATAGATGGCCCATTTGGTGTACCATTCCCAGGCTCCCGTGAACGGGGTGAGCCATTTGTAGTCGAACTCATTGTTCTTGACGAATGGGATGGTGGTGGTTGTGCCCAAGTCGCTGTTGCTGTACCATACTGCCAGCGCCACTCCCAGTCCGAGCATGGTCTGGAGTATGAGTTTCTTCCTCTCGCTCAGGCCCTCCTTGTTGTGCTTGTGGACCTTGATGTAGTCGTCCAGGAAACCTATGCCTGCACACCATATGGCGCTGAGTATCAGTATGATGATGAATCTGTTGGTGAGGTCGCACCAAAGCAGGACTCCCGTCAGCAGAGAAATCAGGATTATGATTCCGCCCATTGTCGGGGTGCCTTTCTTTTCCATCTGACCTTCCAGGCCGAGGTCGCGTATGTCTTCGCCGATCTGAAGCCTGCGCAGACGCCGGATGATTCTTCCGCCCCCGAAAATGCCCACCAGCAGGGCAGTGAAACAGGCCATCACGGCTCTGAAGGACAGATAGCCCATCAGGCCCTGTCCCGGGATGTTGAAATCTTTAAGCGCTTCAAAAATATGGTAAATCATTCCTTACATAAGTTGCGAAAAGACCTCCTTCACGATTTCCCTCTCGTCGAAGTGTTCTTTTCCGTTTGCGTTAATCTGATATGTTTCGTGTCCTTTGCCGGCAAGCAGCACCACGTCTTTTGCATCGGCAGTGAGGATGGCGGTCCTTATCGCCTCTTTGCGGTCCGCTATGAAAAAGGCCTTGCGCAGTCCACAGGCTTCGAATCCTTTCTTTATTTCTTCCATTATGTCTTCCGTCCTCTCGCTACGGCTGTTGTCGGCGGTGACGAAGATTCTGTCGGCATATTTCTGTGCCACGGCAGCCATTTCCGGTCTCTTGGTCCTGTCCCTGTCGCCTCCGCAGCCGAAGAGGCATATGATTTTGCCTCCCGAGCAGTTGACATCCCTCAGAGTGGTGAGCACATTCTCAAGGGCATCCGGGGTGTGGGCGTAGTCTATCATTACCGTGAGTCCGGAGTCTGCCCTGAGCGTTTCCAGCCTTCCCGGAGCAGCTTTCAGGGAACTCAAGGCCACCAGAGCCTCCTCCCTGTCCGCACCGAGCGCGAGGGCCGTGCAATAGGCCGAAAGCAGGTTATAGGCGTTGTGTCTGCCCACAAGCGGGGTCCAGCATTCCGTGCCGTCAATCCGGAGCATCATCCCGGCAAAGGATTCCTCCATAATGCGGCAGTTGTGGTCCGCAATGCCCCTGAGCGAGTAGGTCATTTTCTTCGCCTTGCAGTTCTGGAGCATCACCAGGCCGTTCCTGTCGTCCACATTTACGATAGCTGTGGCACTTTCCGGGAGATTGTCGAAGAGAAGTTTCTTGCAGCGGAGATACTCAGCGAAGGTTTTGTGGTAGTCCAGATGGTCGTGGGTGAGATTGGAGAAAATCGCCACCTGAAACTCCAGACCCGCAATCCTATCCTGCTCTATTCCGATGGAACTTGCCTCCATAAAACAGTATTCGCAGCCGCAGTCCACCATCTGGGCAAGCAGGCTGTTGATGGTTAGGGGGTCGGAGGTGGTGTTGGCGGTCTCGCTCCTTTGTCCGGCCACGTAATTGGCTATGGTAGAGAGCATTCCGCAGTTGTAGCCGAGGGTAGTGAAGAGCCTGTAGAGCAGGGTCACGGTCGTGGTCTTTCCGTTGGTGCCGGTGATGGCCACGAGCTTGAGCTTGCGGGAAGGATTGCCGTAGAAATTGGCGCTCACAAGAGCCAGAGCCTTTTTCGAAGACGGTACCTGAATCATCACTGCGGGAGCAGAACTTCCTTCGGTCTGGTCTGCATAACCTTCCTTGCGCAAAGCCTCTTGAGCAGCCTCCCGGTTTTCGTACACAATGGCACAGGCCCCGCTTTTCACAGCCTTGCCTATGAAATCGTGACCGTCAAATGCAGATCCTGAAATGGCCACAAACAGACATCCGGCAGTGACCTTGCGAGAATCGAAGCAGATTTGCTCCACGCCCACATCTTCGGTTTCTCCGATGGTTGCGACTCCTTCCAATATTTCACTCAACTTCTTCATTATTCCAATCTTATACTTATAATGCCACCTTTTTTCAAATCTTTTCCCGGGGCGGGGGACTGGTCGGCAACGTGTCCCACTCCGCTGAAACGGCACTGGTAGCCGCTGTTCTCAATTTTGTATATGGCTTCATTCAGCCCCAGTCCCATCACGTCTGGTGTGATTTCCGGGTCGTTTCTGTCCACCGCACTGAGCCTCAGGTTCATTCCCGGAAGAGACTCTTCCCTGTCTATGACTTCTCTCCAGGCCGGGTTCATTGCGTAGATCCCATCTACAACTTCCCTGAATGCCTCGGCAGGACGGGTGCCACCGTAATAGGCTTTCTCGGAGAGACCGGAATAAACCACCACTATTGCCGAATAAATGGGGTTTTCGGCCGGGAAGAAGCCCACAAATGAGCCCTGGTTGCGTTTTTTCCCGTCCTTGCTCACATATGGCTTTTTGTTGCTCATTCTCTCCTCTTTCGACAGCATTATCCTCGCAGTTCCTGTCTTTCCCGCCACAGCGCATTTGGCTGATTTGAGCCTGCTTCCCGTTCCGTTTGTCACCACTGAACGCAGGGCGCGCACCAGTGTGTCTCTCGTAGCGCGGCTGCATATGGACCTGTTCAGGGACACGGGAGGGTAGGATTTCACCGTTTTCCCATATTCCAAAACCTCTTCCACAAGTCTGGGCTTCACGAGATTGCCGTTGTTCGCAATTCCGTTGTAGAAGGTCAGGGTGTGCAGCGGGGTCACTTCTGCCGCATATCCATAAGCCAGTGAGCCTAGGTCCGTGAGACTCCATTTGTCTGCATCCGGGTCAGGAATCCTGCAGCCCGCCATTCCCTTGATGTCGAATTCCCAGTTGGAACCGAAACCATAGTCATAATACCTTCCGGTGAACTCTTTGGGACAGTTCGAGTAGTATTTGAGAGCCAGATAAGTGAAGACATAGTTGGAGGACATTTCCAGCCCCTCCAATACGGAAATCGTGTTGCGGTGCTTTTCCCTTTCATAGTCGGCGATGTGACGGTCGTCTGGGAAATTCTTGATTTTGCCGTGGTTGGTCTCGATTCTCGTGTTCAATTTCACTTTTTTGTCTTCAAGCAGGGTCATCAGTCCGGCTGTCTTGAAGACGGAACCCGGCTCTGAAGAGCGTTTGAGGACAATGTTGTAACTCTCCTCGGCCTTTCCGTTCTGGTCCCTGTGCAGATTGACCATTGCCTTTACCGCTCCTGTCTTCACTTCCATTACGACCATACAGGCATCTTCAATATTCGGGTCTTCTTCCACCTGCTTTCTCAACGCCTTGTCGGCAATGTCCTGAATGTCAATGTCGAGCGTAAGCTTCAGGTCATTCCCGTTGACAGGTTCCACGGAGGTGCTGTCGGTGTCTTTCACCCTCTTTTTGGAGTCCACCAGTTTGGTCCATTCTATGCCGTCGGTGCCGTGGAGTTCATAATTGAAACTGCCTTCTATGCCCTTGGCGCTGTTGCCATCGTCGTTCTTCTTTATATATCCGAGCGTCCTTCTGGCCAATTCCCCGTAGGGATACTGCCTCTCATACCTTACGGTCGTGATGACTCCTCCGCTGGACTGATGCCTTCTTGCCAGAGGCAGCTTCTTGATTTCCAGATATTTTTTATACGGTACACCGGAGGCAAGGGTGATGGTTTTGGCCACTTTGGGATCTGAACTTCCCCTGCGCCGGAGTATGTCTTTTTCCATGGCCTCTGCGCTTGAACCGTCGTTCAAGATTCTGGCCAGTCCTTTGGTGAATGCTTTCAAATCCCTCTTCCACTCCTCCTCGTTCTGCATACCTATGGTTTTGTTACTGCCCTCCACTTTGTCTGTCTGCTCCTGGTAGGCTTTTTTCTGGACCTGACAGTCTATCTGTATGTCGTATCTCGGTATGCTTGTGGCCAGCAGCTTGCCGTTGCAGTCCAGGATGTTTCCCCTGAGGGCTTCCAGTTTCACGCTGGAACTTTGCACCTTGAATTCCCTCATCCTGAGGGCTCTCGGGTCAGGCTCCCAGAAATACTTTATCTGGATTATCCTGCCTACAAGGACGAATGAGGCAAGGATAAACAGGATGGTCAGCACCAACAGGGTCCTGGATGCTGTGTTGTATGTATGACCTCCTTCCTTTGCCATTTTTCAAGTCCTTTGCGTTTTATTTCAGTTCCTTTGCTGGTTTGATCGGTGCCGTGACATCGGAGCCCATTCTTTTCAATGTTTCTTCCACCCGGGTCATTCTCCACAACGAAATCATTTCGTCGTTCTTGAGGGTGTAGTTGATTCTGGCATCTTCCAGCTCCCGTCTCTTGAGTCCTCTCTCAATGAGCTGATTGTCTGCGAGATAGCTCAGAATGATGCTCAGAGTGCAAAACGCAAATGCCACCACGATATGCGGCAGATAGCGGTGTACTCCCAGCTTTATGAATATGTCTCCGCGCCCCATCGACAGGAATGCGTTTATTATCCACCGGAAGACCTTTTTCATACTCCTTCCCTCCCTGTCTTTTCGGCAATCCGGAGTTTCGCGCTTCTGGCTCTGGTGTTGCCCGATATTTCTTCTTCCGATGGCAGAATCGGTTTACGGTTCATTGCCTTGAGAGGGGTCTCGCACTTGCCGTAGATGTCTCTGCGGATTTCTCCTGCGACATTGCCGGACTTTATGAAATTCTTCACCATACGGTCCTCAAGGGAATGGTAGGTGATGACCACGAGTCTTCCGCCCGGTTTGAGGGAGGCTGCTGCCCCTTCGAGGAATTTCTCAAGCGAGCGCATTTCCTGGTTTACCTCTATCCTCAAGGCCTGATAGACCCGTGCAAGTTCCTTGTGTTCAGCGAATTTCGGGAGGCACGGAGCTATGGCTGCGTTGAGCTGCGCCGTGGTTTCTATTCTGGAGTTGCGGCGTGCCTTGCAGATGAGCGAAGCCATTTTCCGGCTTTGGGCCACTTCGCCATAGACCCTCAACAGCTGTTCGATGCGCTCCTCTTCCAAGCTGTTGACAAGCTCAGCGGCGGTCACGGCAGCCCCGGTGTTCATCCTCATATCCAGCGGCGCGTCGTAGCGGAAAGAAAAACCGCGCTCGGCTGTGTCAAATTGATGTGATGAAACACCCAGGTCTGCCATAATACCGTCAATGCCCTCCCTGTAGCCTTCCAGGAGGATAAAATTGTGTATGAATCTGAAATTGTTGCGGATGAGACTGAATCTTTCGTCGTCGATGGCGTTGGACATCGCATCGGCATCCCTGTCGAAGGCTATGAGCCGCCCTTCAGGTCCTATGGCTTCCATAATGCCGCGCGAGTGGCCTCCGCCGCCGAAGGTTGCATCTGCGTATATACCTGATTTATTGGTGATTAGTGCTTCAAGGCACTCCCTGAGCATTACAGGGTTGTGATATTCCGACATCTTCCGGGCCTCCTATCCTAAATTGGACAGTGCCCCGGCTATCTTGAGATAAACTTCATCTGAAATCTCCGAATCGGCAAATTTCTCCTTTGCCCAGAGTTCGATTTTGTAGTCATTGCCAGAGAACACCACTTCCTTGGTTACACCGATTTTCTCAAGAAGATTTCTGGGAACTGCAAAGCGTCCTATGCGGGCGTCCAGTATCACTTCCGCACAGTCACGCATATACTTTCTCCAGAACGCAGCGTGGTCCTTGTTGAGGAAATTGAGCTTGGACTTCAATTCCTCAGACTGACGCTCCCATTCTTTTCCGGTGTACATCTCAAGACAATCTTCGAAGATGTTCTTTTTGATGACCAGTCGCGGCAGTTCACCCTCGGGCAGAAGCGCCTTGAAGGCGGCAGGGAAGACCAAGCGCCCCTTGTCGTCAACTTTTGCTTCATATTGTCCGATGAATGATGCCATATAGTTTTCTTTCCTTTTTACGCTACGTGGCACAAAGGTATTAAATCTTTTCCATTTTGTTCCATTTTATTCCAAAATTTTCCACAAACTTTTCAACAATTTTAGTAAGTTTGCCGTTGAAAACAATTATGACTGTCTCGTATTATGAGGAAAAAACGTTTCTGGCTGATGTCTATGGCCGTTTTGTCGGCTTTCCTGACTTTTTCTTGCCGCAATGCTTCCGTTTCGGACACTCCGGTGGAAGACACCCCGGTTTTCCCACTGGGCTTCAATCCCTCCTCTTTTGAGGCCGACACATTCAGAGTGAAAAGCGGGGAAACACTTTCCCTGCTCTTTGCCAAGCTCGGTCTCAGCCAGAAGGATGCCTACGACCTTGTGCAGGCCGCAGATTCGGTTTTCCCGGCCAGAAACCTGCGCAGCGGGAAGACTTGTGTGGCCTTCAGGGACAGTTCTCAACTGCAATACCTTGTGTATGAACAGGATAAGATTAGCTCAGTGGTCTTCAGATGCACTCCTCCCTTCGAAGCCTGGGCGTGCGAAAAGGAAGTGGTTACCAGCCAGAGGTTTGCGGATGTGAC
>JALFGP010000028.1 GCA_022777205.1 Rikenellaceae bacterium | reverse complement strand
GCGAGACTGTGTCAGTCGGTGTTCCGCTTCGCTCCACACCGCCTGCCGCAGACTCGCAGAGCGGAATCGCTACGTTGCACTCCGCTCCCTGTTTATGTCGGGCCTAGACGCTCCGGTCAGTCCCTGCCTCCAGTTCCGTCTCCGCAGGTTTACGCCGAGTCTGCCGAGCCCTTCGGTCTCGTCATCCTTGCCGGCTCCAACCTGCTCCGCCTCCACTTCCGGCAGCAACTGCCCTCCGCCGGCCCGACTCACCCGTGCGAAGGTCAGAGCAACTGTGAATTATTCACAGGGCAGTGCCAGAGCCGGAAGGACCGTCATCCATCGCATCTGTGTCCGTGCGTCCGGCTCCTGCCGCGGCCTACGGCCTTGCCCCCTATGCCATTTGTGTCCGGCTACAGCCACGGCTATCGCCGTCGTTGCATCCGGCCCCAAACAGCATAGGCCATCTGATGAACGCCCGCTTTAGCCTCGGTGCGAAGTTCAATGTCATCACCCGCCCGAAGGGAGTTGCAGAGGGTATATATATTTATTCATTGGAAGCAGTCGTGCTTGCGCACGTCTGCTATATCTGTCGTCGATGGCCAGTGAAAGGCATACCCAAACGGATGATCTGGAGCATCTGGAAGCTTCTCGGAAGGCAGTCATCATCGTACTGAAAACAGAGCAATTATGCATCGGAAATATCTTCAAACAATTCTCGTTATTTATTGATAATCACTTGCTTATGTCGATTATTTTTACTAAATTCACCTATCCTTTCAAAGATGCTGAAGGACTGTTTTTGACTAAAATTTCAAGGTATGAAACTGACAAAATACAAACCTTTCGACCCGGCCTGGCACTTTGCCAACAAGATTGGCCAGATGTTCTACAAGTTCAGGGACCATTTCACCTATGCGTTTAAGTTCCAGGACCGCAAGGCAGCAAAGGAATTTGGTCTGAGCAAGTACACGATGGTGCGCATTGATGACAACGGCACCAGGGACAAGGACAAGTACCACTATGAAATCACCCTGTTCAACCGCAATTACGAGCCGGTGCCGATGATGAAGATTCCGGATGAGGCGTGGATTGGTCTGTACAACTACTTCGTTGAGTTATATACGCGATGGGGAGAATCCAAACACTGGGAGGACTCTTGACACTGTGCCTGAAGTTTCCTATTTTTGTGACTGCTTGCTTAGTTGAACCTGATTCCTGGGGCATTCACATTTTCTTGCCTTGCTTACTGCCCCTTCTCTGATACTTCGGAGATACCTTTGAGTGGAAGGGTTCACACGCCGAGATACCTCTAAGCTCGGCACATCAGGGCAATCTGATTGCCCGACGTACAGGAGCCTTCAGGACTGTGACAGCCTCTGGAGGCTCCTTCCTTATTGACAACCTAAATACATTGACTTATGCCCAAATTCATTCCAAGTGCCGGAATCGAGGACTGCTATGGCTCCTCCGGCAATCTTACGTTCTTCCACAAGGACGGACAATGTTTCTACAGGAAGCGTCCGTCATCCATCCCTGCCGGTACACCTTCACAGCTGGAGGCAACAGAACTGCACCGCCGTGCGCTGGAAGCCTGGCGGACTTTGGATCCGCAGACTCAGAAGCTCTGGTCAGAGTTCGGATCATCAGTATTGAGCCATCGTCCACCGTATGACGGAACCACACACATAACCGGCCACAACCTTTTTGTCAGTGCATATCACGGATTTGCCCAACTGGGCGATGAGCACATTCCGAAACCAGCGCCCTGGGAGGGCTTTCCGGTATTCTCAGCTGTCTTCGATTCGGCCCTGCTGAATGAGGAAGGACAACTGCAGCTCAAATTCAGAGTTGTTATATCGGGGGCATCAGAGCATGAGCGTTACAGGCTCCACCTTAAGGCTGACATCAAGCACATCGAGGAGGGCAGCTGCCGAAGCTGGCCACGTGTGTTCATTGCCGGAGAAAACTGCTCCGGAACAGAATCGGTCGTGACAGTGGCTGTAGATGATTTCTCAACTCTTTCGGGTATCCTCACCGGACAATACAAGGTTAAGAGCAGATATCTTCTCATTGACACGAAAACAGGGTACAGATGTGTGGCCAAAAGACTCTCTTTCCATTTCTCAATATAACTAAAGAATAGATTTAAGTAAATATATCTTATGTGCTGATAATCAAGTAAAATTTTTATTAGTATATTTGCAGTGGAATCGGTGGTTGCTACAAAACTTCAGAGTATGATAGCAAAACCGTCAATAGCATTCAATGATTTTGCAGGGACTGCAAAGGAAGTCACTGCACGAAATGTCAACGGACGCAATGTTCTTTCAGTCCGCGCAAAACAGAGCAGGTTTGTTACTCCTGCTCAAGCAACTTCCAGAAACAGTTTGTCCAAAATCTCCCGGGCGTACAAGCAGCTCACCGATTCCCAAATGCAATCCTGGGAGGTTTTGGCCAAACATCTAAAAGCAGCTTCCTATTTGGGCTCTTCCGCTGATATGACGGCTCACAATGCATTCGTAAGAATCAATGTGAACCGAAGTCTGGCTGGAGAGTCCGTTGTTATGGATGCACCTTCTTACGGGGGCTCAATCCCGAGTGTATCCTACTCGACAGTTGTGTTGACACCGCAGATGATTATGTTCAGCGGCATCAGGCACGAATCCGCTCCTTACAAACTGGTCGTAAAGATGTCCGCCTCGCAGAGTGCGGGCATCTCAAACGGCTGGAGTAAGACTATCCTCCTTGCAAGCGACATCGAGGATGACTGGGGTGAGGCTGATGTTACCAGACTGTATCTGAAAGCCATCGGAGTCGAACCTGTTCCCGGCCAGAAGGTATTCATTGAGGCTTACTGGATGAATACGGAAACTGGCATCGGTGGACAGGTATTCAAAGATTCAGTAATAGTTACCGGAGAATCCACCTTACAGCCTCGAATGCGTGTCACAATGAACAATCTTGATCCGAATGAAGAACAGCACGTTTCAGCAATCGATGTGGATTACTCTACCGGAGCAAATGTCATCAATTATGACGTTGTATGCCTTGGACAAAGCAATGTGGCAGCATCTGAAGTTACACTGGATAACGAGATTCCTACTGAGCTGAAGGGAACCTCTTACGCACTGGGGCGAGGTATGGGTGCTAATGGTTCTATGTATCCGCAATCTTATGAAATAGCATCATCCAACTCTGGAGGCAAAGCATCAATCACTTTTATGCACCGGGCTGGTTACTATACCAAACCTACCGAGATTTTCGGCCCAGGCATTTTCTACAACAAGTAATCTCACTGCAATATGTTCAACTCAATAGCCAATAATTTCGGAGCAGGGACAATCCAATTCAAGGATGTCCAGGAGAACAACTATATAGTGCTCAATGCAAAGTTTACCTGCAACCCACAGGATGAAGCATATAAGAACGCTGATGTTTTGGAAATCAACGTTCCGACGCTGTCAATTGACAGGAGCACTGATTCATCTGTAGTAGTGCGTTTCATTAGTCGTGAGCTATACCGTGGAAAGATATATGCATATGATGCAGGTACTATTGCAAAGTCCTGGATAAAGGATAAAAATACCCTGTGCATTGAAAAACTTCCTGTTTTCAATGCACAGACAGAACTGATTATATATATACATGCACTTTACTGCCAGCTGGCGCAGAGCAGTAATGCGACAAAGGGTACACAGAAAACAGTCAATTGTATTTCGGAGAATAACTTCTTCCGTGTAAGTACATCAAATACTTTTGTCGTAAGATTTAAAAAGTGGGCTTTTTTTCATTTGTCATTTAGCGGTTCAGATTCTTCGATGGATGATGCAGATTGGGATGTATTCATTAATAACTTTCCTGAAGACATCACTACAGATATTCCTTTTATAGGTGGAAGGAATAGCAAGCATAATCTGTTGAGCAACATTAACGAATCAAAGCTTGAGGAAGGATACTTAAGCTTGCCGGCATCTGAACGCAATTTCGGATTCAATAATACTGGGGATAATCCATTCATTTTTGCGTATCTTATTCGGGATTATGAAACGGCTCCAGAGATTGAAGGACGGCTGCATTATGAAACTGAGCAGCTGCAGCAAGGAAAGTACACCTTCTTCCAAGATGTGGATCTTGAACTTATTCCTTCTCAGTCAGTAGTGTCTTTCATCGGATCGATGGGATTATACTCGGCAGGGCCGGGTACATTTCCAGCTCCAGATTTTCCTGAAGAGATTCCGGCTTTTGATGCTTTTTTCTTGGCAGTACATCAGCACAGCAATGGTCTGACGGTTCAGCTGCTGGAAATACAGGTCACAAAGACAGACGGTAACACCACCATTAAGGTAATCGACCAGGCGGGTGACAAGAACCTTGCATTTAAATTGTTTGATACCACAATTCCAGTAATAATCTGATAATGACTATGCTTACAATTACCGCAACTGATTTCGGACTCGCTCCGAGCGATATACAGATTAAGGATTACAGCAATGCTAACCTGCTGGTACTTGACGGAGAGTTTACCGTAGATACCACTGCAGAGGAGTATTCAGGCATCCGTCCTATGCAACTTTCTGTGGCAGACCTGCCGTTCAGCAAGAGCCGCATTGGTACAGCATTAGTAACAGTTCTTTCGGATGGTGTCAAGTACGCCACCATCACGAAAGTTTGGGTCAAGGACAAGAACACAATTTGTATCGGAAAGATACTTCCTTACAAAAGTGCCGGTTCATATAAGGTCAGGCTCAATACAATACTGATTCCTGAAAAGATTACAGGAGAAGTCGTCCTCAGTCATAAAATTGACCATACACCAATCGTAAGCAAAGGCGAAGCTGCAGGACTTGGAATATATACTATCCAATCAGATAATTGTTTGATACTGACACTCAAGGCTACGTCTCTCACCTTCGACACCGACTCACAGACTGTTGAAATCTCAGTACCAGATTTGCCTGAGAATGTCTCAAGCTCATTCCCGGTCCTTTACAACGAAGGTCTATGGGTATCCCTCGGAAGTAAGTACTATCCGGCAACTCTTGAGAACGGAACCATAGTCATCTCAAAGGACGGAAATGCAGACGAAGCATCGAACACGGGGAAAAAGTTCACCAGAATCGTAATAGTCCGTTAAACAATGGCAGACAAGAAACGCATAGAACTGACCTGGCTTCAGGGTATCATCGCCATCGCAAGCTTCTGCAGCGGGGTGATAATAGCAGCTGTGTGCCTGTTCCTGATTCCGCCGCTGGGCGAGATTGCGAACTCCGCAATCTCCATAGTGTCGGAACTGCTGGTTCTGTGCGGTGCCATCCTCGGAGTCAAGGCCAGCTATGATGTCAAGTTCCGGAAGTTTGAGTCTGAACTGATGAACAAGGCAGACAAGACAGAATCCAACCTATGAAAAACATTCACTTCCTCTTTATCCTCTCAATTCTGACAGCGGCCTGCGCTTCCACCAGGCAGGCCGCCAAGTCAGAAATAGTACGCATCGAGACAAAGACAGAAACCGTCTATGTTCCGGATACAGTCATCATCGAGCGGCCTCAGATAGTCCAGCAGAATGTAACGACAGATACCGTTTCAGTCCTGGACAACCGCTATGCACACAGCGAAGCAGCCGTAAGTTCAGGAAAGCTGTCACACACTCTGGAGACAAAGCCGGTGAAGGACTCAGTGACTATACAGACAAAGATTGTGTACCGCGATTCGATCCAGATCGTTGACCGCTACCTGCTCGAAGAAGTCGAGGTCCCGGCAAAGCTCTCCGGATGGCAGAAATTCAGAATGACACTGGGCAGCATTATGCTGGCCATCATCGCACTCTCATTGATATACCTGTGCACAAAGTATATATACCGTTTCTTTATCCATTAACCAAAACCTTTTTCAGTTATGAAATACATTCCTTCTATCGCCTTCGACGAAATGTCAGGCTCTGCAAAAGGTGTGACCGCTGCAAAGAACCGCGGCCGCAAGTACATCCGCAACCGTGGTTACGGCGGAAGTACCCGTACCTCAAACCAGGCAGCTGTGAAGAGTATCTTCAAGCAGCTCTCTCAGGCCTGGCGTAACCTCACAAACGCCCAGATTCTGGCGTGGAACGCCCTCGCTCTCACTCAGATGGGCAAGTCTATTCTCGGCACCAAGGGAAAGATCTCCGGAGCAAACCTCTTCATGAGGCTCAACTACTGGATTGTGTACTGCGGTGGCGCTATCGCAGAGAACCCTCCTGCACTCTCAGGTGTTGAGGCTCCTTCGGAGGCCGTCATCACCCTCACTTCCGAGAAGTTCGAGTTCGAGCTCGAGAACGTTCCTGCAGACACTGCAAACCTGAAGCTCGTTATCCTCGCTTCTGAGCCTCAGAGCAATGGTGTCACCCGCGCCTACAGCAAAGCTGCCGGAATCATCGAACCGGTCACTCCTGAAGCAGAGACTCCGGTGGACCTCAAGGCTTCCTACACTGCCAAGTGTGGCTATCCTACCGAGGCTGCTCCTCGCGTGTTCATCAAGTACTTCTTCGTGAACACCGCAACCGGTGAGAAGTCCGGTGAGATGATGAAGGCCGTCCGCCTGGGCTAGTTCCTCCTTCTGTCCGGCCATCGGGCCGTAACGCATCGCCACCCTCCGCAGAGATTGTTCTGGGGAGGGTGGTTTTTTGTTTAATGGCTGTCGTGTACCGTTAAGAAAATGTGTGGTTTCATGCCGCAAAGCGCTCATCTACTTGCTGTATTGTTACAAGGCAGCAGAGGAGTGACGTTGTGTAAGCAGAAGACAATGGAGGAGTGCTCATTATCCGCAGGGATCATGAGGTGCCATTGGATTCTGCGTCGTCACTCCAGATTTGCCGACGGAACAAAACAGGAAGGAGATACGCGCAGAATAGACGTCCTAAGACACAAACAGGCCTGCTGTGTTTTCCGGCACGCCTGTTTTGAATATCCTCGTACTTAATATCTAAAGGATTTCCTGGTTTGGTAGGATGGTAATCTGCCAAGTCCTCCGATAGAGCGTTATTTTGGTGAAAGACTATGCAGATGCTTTATTCGTTAATCACCATAGAGAGGGTGTATTTCTTTATGCCATTAACACCCTCCCAGGTAGTATAATTAATCTCAATATTGACTATATCGCCATTAACTGCATATGTCAGAGAAGTTCTGGCATTAGACGGAATATTAGTTGTCAACTCTTTTGTGAGCACGGTTTCATTTTTGATTAGATTCTCTCTAACAAACGTATATTTAATATAATTGCCAGTTAAATCAGTAACTGAGTTTCTGACGATGTCCGTGAGTGAGCAAAAATAATCATAGTATCCAAAAGGATGATTAATGCTGCCGTTGAAAAACCAGTTGTTTATGCTCTCACAACTAAGCAGCAGGTTGCCACTGAAGTCGAATATGTCAACTATGTTGGGCTCACTTGAAACAAGCATAGTGCCGGGAGCCCAGATCTGCATCATAAGATAGTCTTTCAATCCCGTATCTTTGATGATATCGTCTCCGGACATGAAATATGCGATTTTTTTATTATACTTATGATCGGGACTATGAAAAGCGAGCCATGCGACATATTGATCTTTGAACTCATATAGACAGATTCCATCGACATTGGTGAGTTTTGCTGTTTCTCCATATCCGGCGTACCACTCGTAGTTGAATTCTTTGTCATCTATCCAGATGTGTTTTATCTTGAACGGTGTGCCATCTTTATGTTCGTGAATTGTACCCTCGACCAGTATTATGGCTGCATGACTATCTTCCCACAAACCGGCGAAGGCACACTCGCCCAACTCTTTGTTTTCAGACATGACTAGAAAGGATGACATAGGCCGGAATTTAAATTCTGTTTGCGACATGATTAGTACCATCGGGTTAGTGAGATCTAACTCGGGCGGCTCTATGCCACCAGCAGTTCCGTTATCAATGACAGGGTCACTGCACGATAGGAGGGAAACAAAACAGAACAAGAGAAATAAAAATGGCTTGATAAACTTCATGGGAAAAACTGTGTTAAAATCCTACGTATGCATCAATATTAGTATAACCATTTATTTCAAGATTCCTTAAAAAACTCCTTCTCCACATGATAGTTCTAGTACCATAGGATTGCTTGTTATGGTGTATAAGAATCACCATAAATGCCGCTACTGAATCAACAGCAAAATATTGACCCAATTTATTCTTTTCTTTCATATCTTGCCTTTGAGATAACAAAAGTAATAAATTATTTTATAAAGCAATAATTTAGTCTCATTTCTTGTTTGTATCATTAGTCTGATGATTAATTTGTGAGATTACAATCAAAACACAGGTTAGAAATGACAACCTTTCCTTTACAATGACAACTTTTTCTTGCTTGTGCCTCAACAGACAAGTCCCGACCTTTGCTGAAACATTTAATGCAAAAGTATATGGAACTATCACTCAAAGAAGGCAGGATGACGATTTCGATAGATTTCGGCTCCTCAGATGAAAATCAGATTACAGCAGAAGAAGTGCTCCTCGGAGCATACGACATCATTTCAAGGGTATTCTCCCAGGAGCAGGTGATAAGGGCCTACCGGAACACGGACCCATCCACGATGGATCTGCGAACGAGCCCGGAATCACCAGAAGATGTTGCAGAAGAGTTGGGAAATGATGAATTGGCAGAATAAAGCAGCGGGCGTATGAAGAATGGTGTGTTTGCTTCCTGGTTCTATCGCAGGACTTTCAGAAAGTTCCTGAAGCAGATTAGGGAAAGAGTGAATGAAGCTGAGGAACTTTGGGAAATAGACCAGGAGATGGATATGCTCTGGAAGCTGGGAGACAATGGCGAGATTTCGGCCCTGATTGCATACGCATTGGTGCTACTGCGCGATGACAAGTCGTGGTACAATCCGGATGAGGCTCTGAAAATGCTCGAATCCCTGTCGGAGGACGGATTCTCTTCAGCGCAGTATCTGTTAGGTTTTCTGAAGTTCAACGGCATAAAATCAGTGGCCGCTGACAAAGTTTCCGGACTATACTGGATACGCAAAGCTGATGAAAACGGCTCTCAGGAAGCACAGGAGTTTATGAAAATGAGAAGCGAAGGATGTTAATCCCTCGCTTCTCAATATTAATAAACAATATGCTAATTCAATTGACTCCAATCTTTTATTTCTCCAGTGGATTCATCTATGTAATACAATTGAGTAACTGCTTTGTTATGATACCTGCCATCGGAGCCTAAAGACCGTACCTCAAATCTGTAAACATACTGAGCATCTGAATATGATGTCCTATTGATAGAATCAGGTTTTCCCTTCATTAAATATAGCAACTCGACATTCATTCCTTTCTCTATATGACCTGTCATAAAAGCTGCCATTGTAATTAGGTCATATTTCTCAACAAGGTCTGCGAACTCATCTTCAAATAATACCATCCTTGCTGGAGACTTTTTGCCCAACAACTGGCCATAGTATTCATTTGGAATCAATCTTGGTAAAGATATATATGATGTGCATCCACGCTGATTTTTGACTATAGCAACAAGATCACCTTTACCATTTATTTGTGAGAAAGAAATACATTCCCACTTGTCAGTTGGATCATATTCAATTGATTTTCCAGTTTCAAGATCAGTTTCTTCAACAAAGAAAGAATCTTTCGCAACATCTGGTTTATGCTTAAGTATAGGGATGAACTTTTTCCCAATGTAATGTTGACACAAATAATTATAGTTGCTCAGTATTATGAAAGGACCATTTGAGATGCCAGACCATTTATACCAAAACTTGGTTTTGGGATTATCAGTATCTTGAAGCAAAAACCATTTATAAATTGAGTCCTCATCAACATCTATAATATTGAATGTCTTTCCTTCTATTGCAGAACATTGAGTATAAGAGCTATTTCCAAATTGCATATAGCGTTTATGGGGGTCATTCTTCTTGGTAAATAACTGAATATCAACATAACCACGATTAGTGTCTATAGTAGGACAGTAACCAATAAAAGTTTGACCTATAAATGATTGCAGAGAGTTCTCGCTCCATTGAATCTTTGTTGAGTCAAACGCAGCAACTACTAGTTCATTAGCAGAAGAAACACTTTTCCGTTCATAGGAGCTAATCTGTCCATTTGCAGATGAACAAATTCCGACAATTAGAATTGACGATAGAATATACTTGTTCATATAATAAATAATCTTAAAAGTGCTGTTGTTGATATTGATTATACAGGCAAAGATAAGCAATAATTTTAAGAAGATTGTCGTCTTTAAAATGAGAAGCGAGGGATGTTAGTCCTTCGCTTCTTTAGTTCGCCCAGCACGAACGTACTCTAACGGGCGCAAGTCCCCAAACCGCCCTGATAGTGGGAAGGTTACAGCCAAAGCAAGGGTGTCCATCGTGAGGTGGAATCTGAAGGAAGCCGGCGGCAAACGGTTGGCCCGATGAACA
>JALFGP010000112.1 GCA_022777205.1 Rikenellaceae bacterium | reverse complement strand
TCTGGGCCTCAGCATCATTCAAATCGATTGTATCCAAGACTGGAAGAAGATTTGAATAATCAGCAGAAGCCAGACCATCAAAATCAATGACGCTTGCTTCATCGCCATTACTTGAGCAAGACAGAAGCAGAGCAGAAATCGCCAATGACAGGACAATGTATATATCTCGTTTCATCGTTATTGACATCCTTGGTTGTCCTGACATGGATACTGGTTTTCACAATGGCAAAAAATGTTGCCAGATAGGTTTTCTTTTTTAGGTCCTGTGCAGATAGGATATCCCTCACCTTGAGATAAGGCCTCAAGGTTCTTCATGAAAACCTCATTTTTGTTGTTTGATGAACAAAGTAATGCTATGCCTGCAGTGGCAACAATACCAATCACCAGAATGATTCTTTTTTTCATAATCAATTTCCAGTTGAAATCCAAATAAAAATGGATCTCGATTTATTAGTTAAACATTTATATTCTTTATAATCAATATCTTAACGATATATATATTTTCATCTTCCTTTGATAGGAGTGCGTGATATCCCAACGGCCTCTTGCGGAGGTCGAGATTCAGAACCCGTAAAATATCCTCGGTAAACAAACTTTCCACAGCGGTCATCCGGTTCGGTGCCGCAAGTTCCTGTATCAGTTCACAAAGGTGAGAGGAGCAAACTGTTTTAAGCGGACTTCAAAGCCGCAACAATCATGTAGTATTCTCTCTCAGAAAGTCTGTTTACCAGACAGGATATATCTCTGTTACGCCACAGCATTGACATAAGGCTGTCGGCGTTTGAGTACGAAGTAGATACGGTTCACAAGCTTTCTTGCAACCTTGACGATGGCTTTGCTCGGAACCATCTTCTTGCAGTTGTTCAGGTAGCATAGCTGCATCGATTCATCCTTGCGGATGGCTACCCAGGCTGCCTCAATGATGTTGCTGCGCAGGATGGCATGCTTTCGGAGAGTAATGTCCCCGACACCTTCATGCTCACCGCTTGAGTGGCACATCGGGATCATACCGACGTAAGCCGCAAGTTGCTCGGCATTGGCAAAGCGCGTTACGTCCACGATCTCCGCCATCAGCGCAAGACCGGTGGTCTGGCCTATGCCGGGAACCGTCATAAGGAGCCGTAGTGTATCCTCGAACTTCTCGCTGTGCGACAGTGTCCGCAATGCCCTCGTTATCTCCAACTTTTGTCTGCGCAGGTCCTCGAGTTGGCGTATCTGCAGATCCAGAGTCTGACGACCGCTCGTTGTCTTCATCTGAACATCCTTGAGCCAGGCGATGAACCGCTTTGACCAGTTCGAGTTCGGCTCAAGGTATTCCTTTGGGATATCTATGCCGAGATATCGGAGCTGGGACTTGATCCGGTTCTTCTGCCGTGTCGTATCCTTCGTAATCGAGTTCTTCAATCTTATCAAAGAGCGTATCTCCAGAGCTTCAGCATCTGGGGTGTATATGCCCCTCAGTTGCTTTGCTCTCAGGCAAACAGCAAGCTTCTTGCTGTCTACCGCATCTGTCTTGCGCAGCTTCTCGCTGCTCATGGTCGGCACGTCAGCAGGGTTCACCACAATGTTGTGTATTCCCAATTCCGTCAATCTGTCGTGTATCCAGAACCCGCAGAAGCCCGCTTCATATACGGAGTAGTACTCCGCGTCCGGATAGCTCATTGTCAAGGTCTTGTGCAGTGCTTCCGGACTTGCATCCTGGCTGTACTTCTTCAAGACTGACGTCTCCGACAATATTGTCACCGACCAACTCTTCAAATGGACATCCAATCCTATGTAGATGTTTTGTCCTTTGAAACTAATTTTGTTTCTTTGTTCCATAAAGCTGTGATTTAGAGGTTTTCATTTTGTTTGCACTTTAAATGTAACCAAAAAATCGACAGCTTTATTTTATTCAAACTCATGAAAAACTTCCGGGGGTCTGCCTTAGCGGCAGGGGTCGGAACCCCTGAGAGCGTTCCTCATGAGCTTCTCGGAAGTTCACTCCGTTTTTATTTGGTTTTCAAACATAGGGACTGTGTTTAATGGCACCAACAGCGGTGCACGGACAAAGGTAAACCAAAGAAACCGTGCATGTTAGAGGTTTGATATAACTGCGTACTTGTGGCGTTGATATGGACGGAAGTGACTGAATATTGGCGTAAACCAAAACGAGCGGAGCATACCCGAAGGCATATTCCTCTCGTTCTTGTCGATACGACCCC
>JALFGP010000013.1 GCA_022777205.1 Rikenellaceae bacterium | reverse complement strand
TTTTATGAGGTCATTGGCATCTGTGCAATAAACTTCGTGTTCGTGCTCATTCACAGTGTATGATGCAGGTTCTAGTTTCAGAGGCTTTTGAGCAGTTCTCTTCAGATGCTTCAAAAAAGCACCATATACAGATGCTGTATTCGCAAGTTTGTCCGCACTTTCAAGAAGACTTGCCAACAAAAAGAAGTACATATCTTCCGGAATGCTTCCGTTTACTCTCCATTCCTCGATATGAGACCTGACTGCATCAATCTTTTTACCGTTTTCGTCAGAAAAATATTGCCTTCCGCTCCCGCTCCCCAAGCAATAGTTCTTGTATATGAATCCATTGCAATCACCACTCAAATTATTCAATTGCGCCAGGCATTCCTCTTTCCCATCCAACTCAAGATGATTGCCGATATAATTTCGATTCAAAACGTAACTGTAATATTCCCAATCATTTGCAATTACCTTGCGAACTCTTGGCTTGAATGAACGGCCCACGATCCCAGTTCCGGCAAAAATATCACAAAAAACTTTGTCGTGTAAATCATCTCCTACAACATCCTTTATGGTACTGTCCAAAAAAGGAAGAAGAGAATATTTCGAACCTATATAATTCATTATCAATGCATTAAAAGCCAAGGAATCTACTGACGATTATAAAGTTTGCAATCAATGGAAATCATTCCTCGGGATAAAGTTTGTTCATAATGTATTCTGCCGTATGCTTCGATGCTTCCGTTGAAATTCTTTTTGCACACGTCCTTCTATATTCCACAGGATCATACTGATAGCAGCCGACACATCCCAAATCCTCCGTGTATTCTTTATCTCCTTCATAAAAGGGATATGGATTTCCTTTGATATTTGTCGCATCCCACCGTTCGTTGGTGAGTTTACATTCCTTGCAAATTTGGCGTTTCACATCATTTGCCGCCTTACATAGAGGCTGAAAATCACTAAGTTGCTGAGTCTCTGGATTTGATACGCGCCAATCCTCTTTGCGCCCATCCTTATGATCAATTTCTATCTTCGTGTTCTCAGAAAAGCCTCTGACTCCCAACATTACGCATCGTTGATCTCTATAAAAATCTTTAATGTCTTTTCTTATCGCCTGGCTGAAAGTGTCATCCTGCTTGAATCCATTCAAGCGTACCGCATCTATTGAATTGCCGGGGGTAAGTGTTTTATCAAACTCCACATTATATCTTTTGGCAAGTGATGAACTGGCTCTACACCAACTGCCACCATTCCCTAATTGCAAATCGGCATAACGCCCAGTGAATTCAGTTTTTTGCACCCATCTACTGACACCTTGAACATCAGGTTTCGCCAATTCTAAAAACAATTCTGTTTTGGTCATACTAATTCATTTTTTTGAAAACAAAAATGTATTCGTGTTTGAACAGAAAATAATCGCTTTGAAGAGCTCTATATTTCCAAATATCCTGTACACCCAATTTTCCCTTGTTACCTTCGATATTTTTAATGATAATTCCCTTCATTTTGACATTGAAGTTCTGCTTGATAACATTCATCATATTGAATGCCAATGGAACTACTTCACCCTGTTTATACACGTCTCCAGCTACGACAGCAAAATATTTACCTGTTTTCAGATAAGCCAAGCCATTGGCCATCGCAGCGAGAAACTTTTCCAAAAATTTATCCAAGCAGGAAATTTGGGAGAGATCTCTCTTGTCTTGCGTAAACTTCACAATATCAAGATATGGCGGATGAGCTATCAAAAAATCCACTTTTTCAATTCCACGTTCACGACATATTCCTTCGACATGCTCTGTAAATAATTGCTTATCAGTAACATCACATTCGCAATTGGTATAGCGTATTGTGTTGCATCCAGCCATTTTTTGAGCCACATACTCCATTATTTGCCTATTGATATCAAAGCCTATGTAGTCTCTTCTCAACACCTCACATTCGAACAAAGTGGTTCCCCCTCCTGAAAACAATTCCATTACGGTATCGCCCTCTTGAGTATATCGCCTGATTAACTGATTGGGTATTTGCGGCACAAAATTACCATGATAAACATTAGCGTGCTTACCGCTTTTATCCCTTTCTCCTATAATCCAAAGACTGTCAACATTCAAGTCTGTCTCCTTCCAATTGTCTTTAGTAATATTACCCATCTCTACAGAGAACTAAATGTTTCACAAATAACCGACTGTCAAAGTTACACAACTTTGATTAAGAATTAATATGAATTTTGGAGAAAATTGAAAAGCATACTAAAGAGTGCTCTGAAAGACAACTGATGAGAAATTAAAAATTAGGAATTTTTGACAAGTTTCTGACAATAATGCATATTTTTGCAGCTTGAAAGGAGATATCATTATGACAAGATTAAGTGTCAATATCAACAAATTCGCAACTCTGCGCAATGCCCGCGGGGGAAACAGACCGGATGTACTGAAGGCTGCCCTGGATTGCGAAGCCTTTGGAGCAGAAGGCATTACGGTACATCCGAGACCTGACGAAAGACATATAAGATACGCCGATGTGAGGGCTATAAAGCCTTTGATAAAGACAGAACTGAACATCGAGGGCAATCCCATCCCGAGTTTCATCTCGCTGGTGGAGGAAGTGCGGCCTGCACAGGTTACACTCGTGCCGGACGCCCCGGATGCCCTGACCTCCAATGCTGGATGGAACACATTGGACCACAGGTCTTTCCTTACGGAAATCTGCACCGAGTTCAAGAGACTGGGCATAAGGACTTCCATTTTCGTGGACCCTAATCCCGAGATGGTCGAAGGCGCGGCACTTTGCGGTTGCGACAGGGTGGAACTCTACACGGCAGGATATGCCGAAGACTATGTTCTTTCACCCGAAAAAGCCATTAAGCCCTACTACGAAGCAGCCGTTGCAGCCCGCGAATGCAAGCTCGGCCTCAACGCCGGTCACGACCTCGACTCCGAAAACCTGCGCTGGTTCGTTCAGCAAATCCCCTGGACCGACGAAGTCTCAATCGGCCACGCAATCATCTGCGATGCCCTCTATTGGGGCCTGGAAAAAACCATACGCACCTATCTGGACTGCCTCAGATAAGACTTTTCCCGCAGTTAACTTTATGAAGTTGCATAATCCGCTCAAATTTATAGAGAAAAAATACCTATATTTGCAGAATTATGGCCATATCGGTTGCTGCGGAATTGTTCCATAGGTAATCGGAGGCTTGTTTTGGGTTTGAACAATAACAATTAACAATAATTACAAATGAAAAAAATCGACATTATAACTCTGATTATCAGTGTTATTGCCCTTGCTGCTGCCGTTTCATTCGGCATCATTTCAATCAAGAACGGAAAAGCTGCCGAAACACCAAAGGCAACTGCCGAGGAGAGAGAGGCCCACGCCGGAGAAATCGTCTATGTGGAATTGGACAGGATTCTTCAGGAATATGATATGGCCAACGACAAGAGGTCTGTAGTTGAGACCAAGGTCCAGAACATTCAGGCTGAAATCAACCGCAGGGGCAAGAAACTGGAGAAGGACATTGCCGACTATCAGGACAAGATGAACAAGGGTCTTATGACGAGATCTGTTGCGGAAGTCAACGGCCAGAAGCTCCAGAAGGCTCAGGAAGACTTCAACGCTTATGCTCAGCAGAAGCAGGCTGAGATTCAGGAAGAGCAGATTGTGATGATGAACCAGCTTGCTGACGCAATCAAGACCTGGCTCGACAAATACAACGAGGATATGGGCTATGCAATGATTCTCACCAACCAGGGAGGCGCTCCTGTCATCACTGCCGACACCACCCTCGACATCACCGATGCAGTCATCGCAGGACTCAACGAGGAGTACATCGCAACCAAAAGCCAGAAATAATTTTGAAGATAGCCATTCTGTCCTGCTTCTATCCCTTCAGGGGAGGAATTTCCCAGTTCAATGCTTGTCTTTACAAGGAACTGGTGAAGCAACACGACGTGAAGGCATTCAACTTTTCAAGACAGTATCCTGAACTGCTCTTCCCGGGCAAGACTCAGTATGTCACGAAGGAAGACACCGCGGAGAAGATTCCGAGTGAGGCAGTTCTGGACACGGCAAATCCGATAACATACGTCCGTGCCGCCCAAGAAATACGCGAATGGGGGCCGGACGTATTGATTGTACGCTACTGGATGTCCTGGTTCGGGCCTTCCCTGGGCTATGTGTGCCGGCACCTGCGCAAAAATTGTAAGGTTGTGGGCATTTTGGACAATGTTGTCCCCCACGAGCAGCGTTTTTTCGACACTCCGCTCACCAGATACTTCCTGTCCGGCCTGGACGGAGCCGTCACACTCTGCGGTGCGGTTGCTCAAGACCTGCTTGAATTGGGCTGGAACAAGCCTCACTGCATCATAGAGCATCCTCTTTATGACCATTTCGGACAAAAAATGGACAGGGATGAAGCCTGCCGGAGACTCGGCATTCCGACCGACAAGCGCAACATCCTGTTTTTCGGACTGATACGCGAATACAAGGGGCTGGATATCCTGCTTGAGGCATTCAAGTTCCTGGGGCCGGAGTACCATCTTACCATCGCCGGGGAACCATATGGAAGTTTTGACAAATACCAGCAGCTTATTGACGAAATTCCGGATTCGGACCTGCGGATACTCAAGAAACTGGACTACATTTCCGATGAGGAAGTGCCTCTCTGGTTCTCAGCAGCCGATGTGACCGTTCTGCCATACCGTTCAGCAACCCAAAGCGGAATCAGCGCAGTCTCCTACCACTTCGAAGTGCCTATGATAGTGACAGATGTGGGAGGATTAAAGGAGACAATCGGCGACAGAGGCACGGGAATCGTGTCGGAGCAGTGCAGTCCACAGGCCATTGCAGCGGCCATCGGGCGATATTTTTCCCAAACATCGGTGAAGGAGAACTGCATAGCCGCCATAAGAAAAGAGAAAGAAAGACTTTCGTGGAACAACTTCGCAAAGCAACTGGTCTCTTTCATTGAATCACTTAACAAGAACTAAGAATGCAGATACGCAAAATCATATATGGTTTGGCCCTGAGCCTGTGTCTGGCAGGGACGGCTTCGTATGCTCAATCCTACACTCCCACACCCGTGACGGTTTCGAGGGAGAAGGTAAAGGTGAACGGGAAAATTTTCTATTCCCACGTGGTGCTGGAGAAACAGACCCTCTATTCCATAAGCAAGGCCTATGGCGTGAGCATTGCCGAGATCAAAGCTGCAAACCCGTCAATTGATGAAGGCGGTCTGAGAAAGAATTCCATCATTCTCATTCCTGCCACCGCTACTGCATCCGAAGTGAGGGAGGAGAACACCGCCGATGCAGTTGTCACCAAGGAAAAAGAAAACAAAAGGGAGACGGAACCCGGGAAAAGGACCTATGTAGTCCGCTGGTTCGACACTCTGGAAGGCATTGCAGAGAAGTTCGGAGTGAGTCCGGAAAGTCTGGCAAAAGAAAACGGCATTTCAGACGGGAAAATCAAGGCCAGGGATGTGCTGGTCATACCGGAGGAAGTTGAAACAGTGGATGCACCTGCACCTGTGGTGAAGGACAAAGTGGAGGAAAGCCTCAGCCCTGCTGAAGAAACTGAGGAAAGATTTCCGATTATGTTCAGGAAGAATCATCTGGAGATCGCCCTGGTCCTTCCTTTCAAGGCAAAAAGCGCAAGCCCGAGCACCTCTGCACTGGATTTCTATTCTGGAGTGCTGATGGCAGTGAAGAAACTGAGCAGCGAAGGCATCAACATAAATCTTAAGGTTTTCGATTCATCCGATTCAGTCAATCCCCTTGAACTGAAAAAGTGCGACTTCATCATCGGCCCCATCTCCCCTGAAGACATCTCAAGGACCTGCGAAATGGCCGGGGACGTGACCGTTATCTCTCCTCTTGACCCGAGAGCGGCCGCACTTACATCCAGGTACGAAAACCTGATTCAGGCGCCTACAACCCATACCGCCCAATACAACGACCTCATACAGTGGATAATTGAAGAACATACCCCAGGTGACAGGATAGTGATGGTGAAGGAGAAGACAGCCAGAAAAGAGACCGGAACGGCAGAAATGGTGGAACTGCTCAACCTTCGCGGAATCGAGTATAAGACTTTGAGCTACAGCATACTGGAGGGCCGTGATATTATCGAGAAATTCAGGGAGACAGCATGTCCCGACCGCGAAATGGTGGTTGGCAGCGACGGGAAGAAAAGCATAGTCTGGAAACCGGACGGACGGGTGACCCGTTTTTTGATAGCCTCCGAGAGCGAGGCCTTTGTGAACGATGTGGTGAGGAACATCAACCTTCTCTCACACGAGAACAACCGTCTGGAGATTTACTGCCCTTCCAAAGTGAGGGGCTACGACATCGAAGCATCCAGCCTGCACGACAACAATCTGCACGTGAGTCTCGCCTACTGGATAGACTATGACAGTCCTCAGGTAATCGATTTCGTGAAGGCCTACAGAGCCCTGATGAATACTGAACCAACCCAGTTCAGCTTCCAAGGTTATGATATAACTTGCTGGTTTGCAAATCACAACAAGGAGGATTTGCTACAGATGAACTTTGAGTTCAAGGACGGCAGCCGAAACAACGGAGGCGTGAAGCGCATAGTTTACCGCCCTGGATTCAAAATAGAAAGGGTAAAATAGAGTCCCGTCACTTTACTTCGAGAGTAATACGGCAGTCCCGTCACTTTGCTTCGAGAAGTGATACGGCATTGGCCACTGCCGCCTCCGTAACGGTGGACCCGCTGAGCATACGGGCTATTTCCATAACCCTCTCCTGTTCGGAAAGCTTGCTGATGGAAGAACTTGTGCGCCCATTGTCCTGAATGGCCTTGGCCACGAGATAATGCGCATTGCCCTTGGCTGCCACCTGAGGCAGATGAGTTATTGCAAAGACCTGCATATCCCTGCCCATCTCACAAATCATAGAACCCATCTTGTCTGCAACACTGCCTGAGACACCCGTGTCTATTTCGTCGAAAATCAAGGTCGGCATAGACACGAACCTCGCCATCAAAGCTTTAAGACACAGCATTATACGTGACATTTCTCCTCCGGATGCACACTTGGCCACTGGCACCGGATTGCGTCCCGTGGAGCTGAACAGAAAGACCACATTGTCCTTTCCGTATCTTCCCGCAGACACTGCCGGGGTGATGTCCACGGAGAATACCGCCTGCTGGAGTTCCAGACCCCTTATCATTTCCTGAACCTGCTCCGAGAAATTCCCGGAGGCTTTCTTTCTTGCTTCTGAAAGACGAGCGGCCAGATTGTCGTGAAGCGAGGTTTCCTTCTTGATCTGCTCTTCCACAGAAGCAAGTTCCTCCTCTATGAGTCCCGTGTTCACAAGACGGCTCCTGTAATCTTCCATAAGAGCTGTCAGTTCAGCTTCCGTGCTACAGGAGAATTTTTGATACAAACTGTAAATCAAGGACATACGTTCCTCTACACGAGCAAGCCTGTCGGGAGATGAGTCCACGGAGGAAACTATTGACTCGATTTCGCCGAGCACATCCTCCAGCTCCAGTCTCAAGGATTCAAGTCTGGAAGAAAGCTCAGTTGCTGAAGGGATATAGGCCGAAAGTTTGTTGAGCACTCTGACAGCATCCTTGAGGGAGGAATCTGCCGAGGTCCTTTCTCCGTCTGATGGGTTCAGGGCCTCCAGAATACCGCACAGTCCTGTCTGAATGTCTTCCGCATTGGCCAGTTGTTTCTGTTCAGCGTCGAGTTCCTCCAACTCCCCCTCCTTGACGGCAGCGGACTCAAGCTGACGGAACTGAGCCTGATTGTACTCCTTTTCCCGGTTGAGCCGGGCGAGTTGCTCCCGAAGAGCGGCACTGCGTTCCTTAAGGTTCTGCAGCCTGGAGTGGGATGCCGTATAGCTTTCCCGCAAATCCAGATTACCGGCGAAGCGGTCCAGAAGGTCCAACTGGCGGAACGGGTCCAGCAAATCCATGGTGGCACGCTGGGAATGAATGTCGAAAAGCGATGAGGAAACCGAAGACAACAACTGAACAGGTACGGGACAGTCGTTGATGAAAGTCCTGGACCTGCCCGACGGGGCCACGACCCTGCGTATGATGAGCTCTCCGTCGTTCCATTCAGCCCCGGAATCCTCGAGCATTTCCCTGACGGACTCGCTCACACCGCAGAAAACAGCCTCCACGGTGCAGTTCTGGGCTCCTTCTGAAATCACGGAAGCATCTGCCTTCCCGCCGGCGAGCAGTCCCAAAGCTCCGAGGAGTATGGATTTGCCGGCTCCTGTCTGTCCGGAAATGATGACAAGACCCTCCGGGAAATCTATCTCCAGAGAGTCTATCAGAATATAATTATGTATCTCAAGTCGCTTAAGCATCGCAGTTCATTGCCCCACAACGCCTTATTCCTCGTCCTGATGAGCCAGTCGGTATGAAAGCTCGCCGTTCTCGAATTCGGAGATTGCCACGAGGGTAGGCTTTGGCTGTCTTTCGTAATATTTTGAGATTTCAATCTGTTCACGATTTTCGAAAACTTCCTCCATCGTGTCTCTCTCGTTTTTGAAATCTTCAAGTTTCTTAGTCAGTTCTTTCTTTTCTGCAGTTGCAATCTGGTTTGCTCTCTTGGACAGGATTACTACGGTTTCGTAAATATTGCCTGTCGGAGCCGCAAGGTCACACAAATCTCTTGTGACAGTGTTCAAAGGTATTTTCTTAGTTGCCATTTTGTGTTTATTTTTTCTACTATTATATACGGAGGCTCCGGAAGGGGGTTTCAAAAATTTTCCATTCCGCACTGCTATTTTCCGTCAAAGGCCTCTTTTTTCTAGATATTTCTTTGCCTTGGAATAAGGACCGGCAAGAGAATTCACATATTTGGACTCAGAGTATTCGCCGATGAAGTTCAGGTAATCATCCACAAAAACCAGATAACGCTCCTTCTGCTTGGAAGGCACGCTGAGTTCGGCATATTTGAATGAAGACATTGCTATGTAATAGAGTATGTCCTCGCGGTAGATATTGTCCGAATCATCCTTAATCACATTCCTCAGTGCAACCCTTGATGCAAGATAGTCCTCCATCTTGTAATAGAGTTTTGCTCCTTCATAGGCCTTGCGGTCAAGCCTCTCATTCAAATCATCTATCATCGCCTGACATTCAGCTGCGTGTGCATTGTCTGGATCCTCCCGCATATATTCATTCATCGCATTCAGGGCAACGTGGGTGGGCGACTGGTCCAGTTCATAGCGCAGAGTGTTGCGGTAGAGGCAGTCGATGCGCAGGAAACGGGCATCTGATGCGAAAGGGCTGCGCGGATACACCTCAATGAAACGGGAAAAATGCGTCTCAGCCGTGTAATAGTCTTTCTGCATATAATTGCTCAGGCCGCAATAATAGCGCACGGTATCATCCCTGTCGGTACCTTCCGTGAGCATTGAAAGGGACTCGAAAAGGGCGGTGGACTTGTTGTATTTCTTAAGGTTGAAGTAATCGAAGGCGGCCTTGTATTTTGCATCCACGTCGCTTCCGTTGAGCAGGAGTTCGTATTGAGACTTGCAGGAAGGTATGAACACCAGGGCAATCGCCGCTGTAAGCATCAGTTTGAAAATAGATTTCATCTTCAGGTGGATTAGAGGGATTTGAGGTACTTTTCAGCATCGAGGGCTGCACGGCAACCGGATGCTGCGGCATTCACAGCCTGACGGTAAACGGGATCCTGCACGTCTCCTGCTGCAAATACGCCTTCAACATTGGTCCGGGAAGATTTTCCATCAGTGATTATATAGCCTTGGGCATCGACATTAACCCATTCCCTGAAAAGCTCGGAATTGGGGTGATGTCCTATGGCCAGGAAGAAGCCGTCAAGGGCCAGCTCGAAAACTTCCCCATCCTTGCGTCTGAGACGTACTCCGGTCACTCCGAAACCGTCTCCCAGCACTTCCTCAGTGCTGCAATTCCAAAGAACTTCGATATTCGGGGTTTCCAGGACCCTTTTCTGCATAGCCTCTGAGGCCCTGAGTACATCGCGGCGCACTATCATATATACCTTGCTGCAGAGCCCGGCGAGATAGCTGGCTTCCTCGCAGGCCGTATCACCTCCCCCGACCACTGCAACTGTCTTCTTGCGGTAGAAGAAGCCGTCACAGGTGGCACAGGCAGAAACTCCGGCTCCGCGGTACTTATCTTCCGAAGGCAGGCCCAGATACTTTGCTGAAGCACCCGTGGCTATGATGACGGTCCGGGCCAGGTACTCATCCGAAGAGTCAACGGTAAGCTTGAACGGCCTCGCGGAAAGGTCCACTGCCGTCACAGCCCCATTGCGCACGTCGGCCCCCACACGCACAGCCTGCTCCCGCATCGATGCCATAAGCTGGTTGCCGTCTATACCCTGGGGAAAGCCGGGGAAATTTTCTATTTCAGTGGTTGTTGTGAGCTGGCCGCCAGGCTGTATGCCTTCGAACAGGATAGGTGCCATATTTGCTCTGGCAGCATAGATTGCAGCGGTGTATCCCGCCGGTCCGCCACCAATAATCAGACAGTCAACTTTTGTCGCCATATTTGTCCATTTATAAAATTCAAACCTGCAAATTTAATAAATTTCGGCGTAATAGGATTCGTTTTGCCGGGTATTCAATATTTTTCTGTTCAAGTGTTCGGAAAACGGACTAATTTTGATAGCTTTGCAGAATGAAGCGTTAGATTTGTCATCCAAACGGTTTAAAAAGCTACAGTTATGTTCCCCGACAATGTGATGAAAGAGGAGGATTTCAGAAAAATCCTCAAGAAGAACGCCCTCAAGGCCACCCCTCAGAGGCTGGCTGTATTCAGGGCAATGTGCAATATGGGGCACGCTTCAGCAGACCAGGTTTGCGAATATATCGAAAAAGAAGGCGAGGTAAAAATAACCGTCGCCTCCGTATATAACATTCTCACCGATTTCTCTGAACTGGGTGTTTACAAGCACCGTCTCAGCGCAAACAACAAAATGATCTTCGACATCACCACCGAAGACCACGCCCATTTCTATGACATTGAGAACAACACCTACAGGGATATCAACATTGACGAGACCATAGGGGAACTCAAGGCAAAGCTGATGAAGAAGAAGTTCAAAGGGTTCAAGGTGGACTATGTGGACATCCAGATTGTGGGACATCCGACACGCAGGTCCAGGAAATAGGGCTGATTATTGAGCAAGGACGTTGGTATCCGTTAAATCTTCACCCTTGGACTTGTCGCAGGCCGGCAAAATCCTAACTTTATGATTTTTTGAAGAATCGAATTTTATTATATCATTTATAATGTCTTCCACCCTGAAGCTCAAATAGCCGCTCTTTACTTCAATATTCTCTTTCGGGGTGTCCTCAGTACAAATGTCATCCGAGGCATCGTGATAGAGGTAGAAGAAGTACTCCTCAGGCTTTTCCGTCTGCGGCTCATACACGAGTTCAAACTTGTGCTCGGCATTATTGCCTTTGATGCCGTTGTATTTGATAATCAGATTGAAATACTGTGCTTTGTACTCTCCTGACTCATTCTTGTTGGATGTCCAATTTTTGTCTATAATCTCCAAAGGATCTTTCTTCGATATTGTCTGCTCCTGTTCACACAGTCCCTTGAGCAAAGTCACCGGATAAAAATCCTTAAGTTTGATATCCTGGGTGTAGTCATCTCCCATATAATTGAGAAGGTCGCAATTGATAAAGATGCGGTCGCAGTCCTTGAAATCCTTGGCGGATACATTTTCTGTCACGATATATGTCACACCGCCGTCTCCGGCCAGCTTTGTTGCATCATCTTTAATCACATTGGCGAAAGTCAGATAATTGGTGTAATAGAAACCGCTCTCCAGACAAGAATTGAAAAGGATGCAGGCAAGAGCTGCGATAGCGGTAAATCTTAATTTTGTCATATCTTGATATTGTTCAAATTCCATTTATAGATGCATACTCCGCCGCAGAGTTGCAAAATATTTCACAAAAGTAACATTTTTTTTGCACATACACAGAAAATACATATCTTTGCAGTCCCAAAAGAACACGGTGCCCGTAGTTCAGTTGGTTAGAGCGTCAGATTGTGGTTCTGAATGTCGTCGGTTCGAATCCGACCGGGCACCCATCTCAA
>JALFGP010000053.1 GCA_022777205.1 Rikenellaceae bacterium | reverse complement strand
TCATCCAGTTCCTTGTACAGTTCCTCCACGTTATCGCAAGGTTCATCGCCCTCCTGTACCTTGGCGCTTTCCTTGATACGTTCTTTCAGTTGAGCCACTCTCTTCTGCAAGTCGGCTCTGATGCTCAATGCTTCTGCTAACTTCATAATCTTCTATTTTTATATATGACGTTCTAATTTTATTTTTATTGCATCACAAATTATTTTTCACCTTTCCAAACAAGGCACACCCTCAGGCCAATGAGGGTCATTCTCGTTTACATCAGGATAATGAATATCTCGCTGCTCTGACACGCTGCGCTCATAATTCAATTTCACATTAATAGTGAAATCATCCATACGAAGAATGTCTGGCAGGCACCAAGGCTCATGAGTATGCAAGGCATGCATCGCATAACAGATACACAAATGGTCGTACGCCTTGTTGTGCAGATAGCCTTCCGCCCACGACGTGCCATCGTCGAGCGTATCAGTCAACTCTCTCAACGTATCCTCTTCGTTGCCGAAAAAGTTGGCAGACGCACCATTCACGATGGTATCCATCTTGCAATGTCCTGTACTGAGCAACTCATCTGTCAGATGAATCATATAGTCGAAGTCGGAACCGTAATAGTCATCATTCTCCAGATGCAAGACCGAGTCTTTGTCAGCATACTCGAATCGAAGCGTACTGTCCAAGTCGTAGCAGAAACGGTCGTCCACCTTGTATGGCGAACGGTAGAGCGTAAGCCAAAGGTTACGGCACTGCTCAAAACACTCCAAGGTGAGCTTGTAGAGTTTGTCGTTCAACTTGCTCAATCGTTCCACCTCGGCAGCAGTAGGATGAAGCATCATCTCGTCGAGCGTCACCTCACGAAGCCCGAGCAAATCGTCCAGCAAATCCCGCTCCGTATCACTGAAGTTACGGAAGAACCAACCTGGATTATTATCCTCACAATTCACCACCTTCTTGATACGACGTTCCACATCTTGTATGATGGCACGCTTATCCTCTATCGTAGACTTTTCTCTTATAAAGTCTACAAATTTGAAGTTAGGCTCCGAACTATAGCTACGGTTGTTCTCAACTTCATCAATCAGTTTTTTCCATTCCTTTTCCATTTACTTCCTCTTTAAAGATTACGTTTCCTTTTTTCCATTGATACACCTCTCGCTCATACTGCAGCCAGACATGTACATAGAAGTCATCCATGCGGAGAATGTCTGGCAACGAATAATATTCATGACTATGTAACGAGTGCAAGAGATGGCAGATACAAAATCTGTCGAAAGCCTGATTGTCGAGATAATCCAAATTCCAGTTGGTCCCATCATCAGCCACCAAAGGTTCACCCACATAATACCGCCCACTATCCCTAAAATTGCAATGAAAATGGAGCATATACTCGAAGTCTGAGCCATAATAGTCATCATTATCCATCTTGAGGACGGAATCCTCATCATTATAACAGAAACCTACGTGTTCTTCTACATCATAGCGGTCGTCGTCAGCTTTCAGATGAGGAGAATGCAGTAAAGACTGCCATAGGTTGCGCCCTTGCGCAAAAGCATCCTTCGACAACTCACGGAGTTTGTCATTCTGATGTCCCAAACGCTCGATTTCTTCCTCTGTAGGATTTAACATCATCACATTGAGAATCTTTACCCGAGTACTCCAAAGGGAATCAAGCACCTCCCGCTCCTGTTCACTGAACTTACGGAAGCGGAAACTCTTGTCCGCATCATAACGGGCAATCATCTTGATGCGACGCTCTACTTCTTGTACAACTCTGCGTTTGTCCTCATCCGACGCTTCGCCCACATACTCCATCAAAGCGAAGAAAGCCTCCGTTTCAAACGGATCTTTCTCAATTGTATTGATAAGTTGAATCCATTTTTCCTTCATCTTCACCTACTATTTCACCATTACTAACTTCTATTATCTTATCATCGCCAAAGCTTCCTCCCCGTATCTTGTAGGGAGAGTTTCGCTTCAACGTCTTCTCCAAATACTCCAAGTCCTTGGGACGAAGGTGAGTGAGAGCGAAATCCACCTCATTCAGTTGCGACTGATTGCTCAAAGCGAGATGCTGAAGATTGTGACACATGAAGATGTCCAAGCGACGCAACTTGTCGTTCTTACTCAAATCCAAAGACACCAAATCTTCGGATCCATCAATATGCAACTCCTACAAGAGAGGATTGGCAGAGAAATCCAACTTCTCGTTTCTTATCGCGCTGAAGTCGATGAACTCCAGCAAAGGATTTTTGCTTACGT
>JALFGP010000018.1 GCA_022777205.1 Rikenellaceae bacterium | reverse complement strand
GATTGCAAAAGACACAGAGAACTGGTTCCAGAACGTGGTGTTCATAGTCACAAGCCTTTGCGGCCTATACATTGAAGCCGAGCACCAGACCAGCAACGGCCGCATAGACCTGCTTCTGAAGACCGACAAGTACATCTATGTATTGGAGTTGAAATATGACGGTTCTGCCGAAGAAGCACTCCGGCAAATCGACGACAAGTCCTACGCCCTGCCGTGGCAGCAGGATGGCCGGTCGGTAATCAAAGTGGGAGCAAACTTCAGTTCCTCCCTCCGCAGACTCGACGGGTGGATTATAGCTTAGCATCGGACAACTGCCGGTTATTGTACCATAATCTCCTTGGGGAAGGGAAAATAGTGCAATAATGAAATATCTTTGTCAAAAAACATAGGTGCATCAGTTGCGGCAAAGCATATCTTTGCAGAAAGAAACACTGAGACTGATGGCGCTACACAATTTCTTCACGGTTGACCTCGGGGCTACGAGCGGCCGTACAATATTTGCCTCCTTTGATGGAGCAAGGATGGAACTAACTGAACTGACGAGGTTTGAAAACCCCATACTACCTCTTGGGGGACATCTGTTCTGGAATCTTCCGCATCTCTACAACGAAATACTCAAGGGATTGAAAAAAGTCGCATCTCAGGGAGTCAGCATAGACTCCATAGGCATTGACACTTGGGGATGTGACTTCGCATTTTTCTCAGATGACGGTCAGTTGCTCGGCCTTCCTTATTGCTACCGAGACCCGCATACGGACGGTGCACAGGAAAAATTCTTTGCAAAAATGCCTTCCGGGGAGCTCTACCGCCGTACTGGCATACAGTTTATGAACTTCAATTCCGTATTTCAGCTGGACACATTGCTGCGAAACGGCTGTTCTGCGCTCAAGGCTGCCGGCAAAGTGCTCTTCATACCGGATGCCCTCTCGTATATGCTTACAGCTGAGGCGGTTTGCGAATATACCGTTGCCACCACATCCCAGATTCTCAATGCACAGACCGGTGACCTCGACCCTGAAATACTGAAAGCCCTCGGCTTGGAAAGGTCCCGCTTCGGCAGAATGGTCCGGCCGGGAGAGCAAATCGGCGTGCTTACGGAGCAGGTTCAGAAAGCAGTAGGTATGGGGCCTGTGCCAGTAATTGCAGTAGCCGGTCACGACACCGGTTCAGCCGTTGCAGCCGTCCCTGCCGAAAGTGCTGACTTCGCATATCTTAGTTGCGGCACCTGGTCCCTGCTTGGAGTCGAGGCTCCCGCTCCTATCATTTCCGACGACAGTTTCAGAGAGAATTTCACCAACGAAGGGGGAGTGGACGGGACCATACGCTTTCTCAAGAATATTTGCGGAATGTGGATATTCGAACAGTGCCGCAAGGACTTCAGGAATGCTCCGGAAAATGTGGGGGAACTCGTCGCTTTGGCCGGGACCACGGATTTCGCCTCCCTCATAGACCCGGATGCGGAATGTTTCGCCCATCCTGCTTCAATGACCTCTGCCATAGATGATTATTGTCGTGCCACAGCCCAGGCTGTTCCTTCCTCCCCGGCTGAATACTGCCGTCTCATTTTCAGGTCTCTTGCTTTCCGCTGCCGTCAGGTCGTGGGACTGCTCGGAGAACTCACTCCGGTCAGGATAGCTGCCCTGAATGTCATCGGAGGGGGCTCCCGCAATGCCTTCCTTATGCAATGCCTTGCGGATGCGCTTGGTCTGAAGGTCATCTGCGGTCCGGTGGAGGGTACGGCGATGGGCAATGCTCTGGTGCAGGCAAAAGCTGCCGGACTTTGTGACAGCCTCTCCTCAATGCGCAGGATATCAAAGGCTTCGGTAGAACTTGCCGAATATTTTCCAAAGCGGAATATGGACAGCGAATATGCCCTTTTTCTCGAAATTCAGAAACAATACAATAACACATTATAACAATGAAAGACACAGCGATCAATCAGGCTTACGAGCTTGCAAAAGAAAGATATGCCTCCATAGGCATCGACACCGAAAAGGTACTCTCCCAGCTTCAGGACTTCCACCTCAGTATGCACTGCTGGCAGGCTGATGACGTGAAAGGTTTTGAGGTTCAGGCAGGAGCACTTTCCGGCGGAATCCAGAGCACAGGCAACTATCCGGGTGCCGCACGCAACATCGACGAACTCCGCGCGGACATACTCAAGGCAAAGAGCCTCATTCCGGGCAGCCACAGGCTCAATCTCCACGAAATCTACGGTGATTTCCAGGGCAAGGTGGTGGACAGGGACGAGGTGACGGTGGAGCACTTCCAAAGCTGGATAGACTGGGCAAAGGATAACAACACCCTGCTGGATTTCAATTCCTCATCCTTCTCCCATCCAAAGAGCGGCAGTCTCTCGCTCTCCAACCCTGACAAGGGCATACGCGACTTCTGGATTGAGCACACCAAGCGCTGCCGCCGCATCGCCGATGCCATGGGTAAGGCACAGGGCGACCCCTGTATCATGAACATCTGGGTTCACGACGGAAGCAAGGACCTCACCGTAGAGCGCTACCGCTACCGCCAGATTCTCAAAGAGAGCCTCGACGAAATCCTCGCCGAAGACCTGCCCCACATGAAGTCCTGTCTCGAAGCCAAGCTCTTCGGTATCGGTCTAGA
>JALFGP010000135.1 GCA_022777205.1 Rikenellaceae bacterium | reverse complement strand
GCCTTCTCAAAGGAAAAATACGAAGCTTACATTCTGGATATGAAAACTGAACTGGACTACGAATGGGGACTTGACTGCGCTCACGAGGACGGGCTCAAGGAAGGACTTGAACAAGGGCTTAAACGCGGACGAGAAGAGGGTCGCGAGGAAGGACGTGAGGAAGGACGTGAGGAAGGCGTAAAGATGAAAGCCTTGGAAACTGCTAAAAACTTAAAGACAAAGGGCATTGATTTTAGCATTATTGCTGAGTGCACCGGCCTGTCCATTGAGACCGTGGGTGCATTGTAAACCCACTTTCACTAAGTATGATTCATAAATGCCGAGGAATAGGTCCGGGTGACTTATCCTCGGCTTTTGATTTGGAGGCACATGCACATGGATTGGCAAGTGCTCGATAATTAATTTATTATCAGCATCATGACAGCCGTCATGCTCACCAGGACAAGTCCGATAAGCGACTCGTAAGGAATAAGCCGGAGTCTTTCCTTGAGTTCCATTCCGATAGAACCGCCTGTGGCATGGAAGAACGAACCGTGCGGAAGGTGGTCCAGGACGGTAGCACCCGCATTGGTCATAGCCGCTGCCCAGACAGCATTGACTCCGGCAGCGAGAACAGTCTGTGCGAATGAAGCAGAGGCAATCGTGGCACCGGCAGTCGTGCTGGCCGAAGCCGCACTCATCAGGATCGACGAAACCGGCGCAATCAGTGCCGCACCGCCGTCCCATCCTGCAATCAGGCTTATCAGCAGGTCTTTTACCGCAGACGCCTTGATGACACCCGCAATCGTACCCGTACCCACCAGGAGCACCGCAATCGGGGACATCTTCTCCAGCCCGTAACTCATGCACTCCAGCGTGCTTTTCCACTTGCGCGTCGCCAGAACCCCTGCAAGACCGCCTGCCGGCAGAGCAATGGCCGGGTCAATGGAGATGCCGAAAACCGGTCTCATGACCATCAGCAGCACAGCCACAAGCGGGCCAGTGATACTTGCCATAAATGACGGCAAATCAGTCTTGGAACAGTCAGTTCCCTCCGCATCCTTCATATCCGAAAAGCCTTTGTCAGGCAGCATCGGCAATATGATGAAAATCAGCGCAGCCATTCCGACCAGTGCCGGGACAATGCCCGCAGCCATAACTGACGACAGCGGCGCATCATAGTTTTCCGCAGCAATGATGGTGTTCGGGTTAGGGGAGACGATATTTCCGCATTTTCCGCCACCGATCAGTGCCAGAAGCACTTTTCCCTTGGACAAGCCCATCTCCTTGCCGATCATTATGGCGATCGGAGCCACAGTGATGACAGCCACGTCGACAAATACGCCCACACCGGTGAGGATAAATACGGACAGGGCCAATGCAAGGAAAACATTGCGCCGTCCGGCCTTCTCCACGATAGTCAGAGCTATCTTGTCAGCCGCGCCGGTCTTGACCAGCACTCCGGTCAGTACTCCGGCAGCAAGAATCCTGACAATGGCAGGAGAGATGTCCCGCACGCCGGAAAACATTTCCTTGATTGTCAGGTCGAAACCCCATCCGGACATAAGACCGCTGACTACAGCTCCGAGCATCAGAGCATAGACAGGGCGACATTTCTTGAGTATCAGAATAATCGCAAGCGTAAGACCGATTGCAACTGCAATTGCGCTATTCATTGAGCAGTAAACGTTTGACAGTTTCGTAAATATTGTGTTTGGCAGTTTCCGGACGCATCGCTTCAGCCAGGCTCATCCCTTGTGGGCTTACGGCCTCGATGATATGGAAACCGCCTTTCAGGAGCATCTGCTCGTCTCTGATGGCGCCACTCACAAGCGCGACCGGAATCCCCATCCGTCTTGCTCTCTCGAGAACGCCGGCAGCGGTTTTTCCTTTCAATGTCTGGTAATCCGAGCAGCCCTCTCCGGTGATGACAAGATCTGCCCCTTCAATGACTTCATCGAAATCGATCTGGTCCAGAATCATGTCCACACCACGTCTCAGTTCCGCACCCAAATACGCACGGAAAGCCCCACCAAGACCGCCTGCGGCACCCGCTCCTTCCATATTGCTTACGTCAATGCCAGTGTCAGCCAGTATTTTCAATGCATATCCTCGCAGTCTTTCCTCCAGTACTTCTACATCCTCTTCCGAAGCCCCTTTCTGCGGACCGAAAACACGGCTTGCCCCATTTTTTCCTATATATGGAGTATCCACGTCGCAGGCTACCGTAAACGACAGGCCGTGGGCCTTTTCCAGAAACCCGTCTGCGCTTATCATTCCCATTCCGCCGTCATTGGTCGCACTGCCGCCGAGCCCGATGAGGAAACGTCTGCAGCCTTTGTCGATGGCGGCCAATATCAGCTCGCCCAGTCCTCTGGTGGTGGTAATCAGTGGATTGCGCTCTTCTTTGGTCAGAAGCGTAAGCCCGCAGGCAGCAGCGGATTCAATGATGGCAAGATCTCCTGCCACCCCATAAACTGCCTTGACAGGCCGGCCCAGAGGGTCAGAGACTTCAGCCCATTCCAGATGACCTCCTAATGTGTCCACGAGCGCATCCACAGTGCCTTCCCCTCCGTCAGCTACAGCCAGACGGACGATTTCACAGTCGGGATACACCTCGGCTACGCCCTCGGCAGCAGCCCGGGCAACCTCAGAAGATGACAGGCATCCTTTATATGAATCACAAGCGATGACAATTTTTTTCATACCTTGATAAATATGTCCTTTTTGTACATCAAGTGCAGAATCAGATAATTCAGCAGCAGATAAGCCGACCAGAACAGCACCTTGTCCCAGCCCTCTCCTACGAGATTGCACAGTCCGCCGCAGAAGAAATTGACAGTATATTTCAGGTCAAAGAACTTGGGCAGCAGGAAGATGGCGATGGAATTCATGCCCACCACCTTCAGCGGAAAAGCCCATTTCTGATAGCCCTTGACGTCGATTATCCAATAGAAAAGCGCAAGCATCGCTACAGAATAACCACCCACGACAAGAGTGAAGGAACTGCTCCACAACTTCTTGTTCAGTGGAAGCCAATGTGACCATACCAGTCCGATAACAGTCATGACCACAGCTGCTGCGAGCATATACAGGCACTTCTTGTTTCCGCTGTGCTTGCTGAGCCGCAGATATTCGCCGGTGAAGTTTCCAAGCATTGCCGTAACTACAGCCGGGAACGTACTCAGCAGCCCCTCAGGCTCATAGACGCCTTCCTTGTATATACGGCCCGCGAACAAGGTCCGGTCGATATACGCGGCGATGCTGCCCTCGACACAATGCGGCGATGTTCCTGCCGGCGCATCAGGTGCCACAATGAAGCTGACTGCCCCATAGACTGCCAGGATCAATGCAGCGATGACTATCCGCCAGCTTAGCTTGAAATTCATATACAGAATGGAAGCCAGCATTCCGGCAACTCCTATTCGCTCCAGTACACTGAAAAACCTGTGCGGTCCGCTCTGGAATTTCAGCAGTCCGTTGCATATCATGCCGAGAAATACCAGCATGGCTGCTCTCCAGAACACCTTCAGATAGATCTGACCCTTGGTCCTGCCGACGCTTACCTGCTTCGCGTAGGAAAACGGAAACGATACTCCAGCTATAAATATGAATAGCGGGAATATGGTATCGTGATGTGTCAGACCGTCCCATGCCGCATGGTGCGTCTGTGCTTCCAGCCAGCAGGATTCTCCGCCAGGGAACAGACAGCAGATGGCTCTGATGAGGTAGGCGAGACCTGATATGAAAAGCATGTCGAAGCCCCTGAGCGCATCCAGTGATGCGATACGTCTGTTTGGTTGTAGATTATTCATGACTCAAATCTGCATTGTACTTGTTCCAGAGCTTTTTCACGACCTCGATTTCGTCCCCGCTCTTCTCGGTAGGGAAGTATGTCGTGTCGGAAATCCAGTTCCATTCGTAGTCCTTGCATTTCTGGGCAAACTCGTTCTGGTCGAAGTGGCCCCAATTTGCGAGGACATCCTCGAAGAACAGACCCCATCTCTGCCTGTAATAGCCGTCCATCATACCGGACCACTGCTTGCAGGCATAGTCGAAGAGTTTGCAGTCCTTGTTGCCCCAAGTTCCCAGAAGATTTCGTGCATTCTTCTCGTAGAGCGCTGATTCTTCGGCATTTGCACCCATGGCCTTGGCACTCTCGAGCCATACGCCGAGCAGGAATTCCTTTCTTGTGGCCAGCAGCGTGTCCATATCCGAAATCAGGGCATCGAAAGCCTCTGCATGGGCCTTGAACGCCTCCATGTCACCTTTCTTGTAGTCAGCTGCGAACTTCTGCTGAATCACCGAAGCATAGTCGGCGAGCACCTGACGGGTGATATCTACGATGTCGTACCTGTAGCCGTCGCTCCCTGAAAGTTCATCAATGCAGGAATATAGTGTTTCCCAGGCCTTTACGAGGTCAACGCGGTCGTAACATTTGTTGGTATTCGTGCAGCCCTTAGGGTTCTCCACGAAGGTCGGACGTCCTGAGATGATGGACTCGTGACCGCCATTGTTCACATTGTTCTCGAAGGCGGTGGCGAAAATGCCCTTCCAGGCCTCGACCGCCGCAGGAGAGAACTTGCCGTAACGGTTTGTCGTATAATTCTTTATAAATGAGTGAATGTCCACAGGCCTGCCTTCGTTCCAGACATTTTCCAGCATGAGCGCGTAGATGATAGGGGTGTGTCCGATGCCCTCCGGAGTCAGACCGATGCCGCTCATCCTTCCGGAAGTTGGGTCTGCCAATGCAGCAGCAGGGTCGTTCGCCACGGAAGTCGCGTTTCCGGACAATGTTATGTTCTGTCCGAAGTTATGGAGCATGCACCAGAGCCAAGGTTTGCCATAGTAGGCATGAGTACGGTTCCAAATTGGGTATCTCTCGCTCCAAAGGTCAAGAATCAGCATCTTGTCATCCGGCACAGCAGACAGAAGTGCCTGAATCTGAGGGTCATGCCAGAAATCCCTTTCGTGATAGAACATCCATCCCTGCATAACCCATACAGCCTCAGGGTCCACGTCCGACATCGCTTGGTAAACCTTGGCGCTTACCCCTTTCAGATATTCCGGGTCATCTGTAGGCGGTACGTTTTCATTGAATGTATCGGCAGTGTAATAATGGTTTGTACCATAAATCTCTGTCTGCGTCTCGAGGAACAGCTTTCCGATTTCGGAGAACATTTCCTCGGAAGGGTCCAGCACATAGGTTTTCGGGAAATTCACCCACTGCGTATTCTTCGCCTTCACGTCAGGGAATTTTTCGATCAATGCAGGGGGCACGTGGCCTGTAAATGAAGGCAGAATCGGAGTCATGCCCAATGACCTTTCACGATAGAGGATCTGCTTCTGCAGCTTCTCGTGCTTTTCCATGAAGCTCTGAGGCAGAGGACCGCACCAGCCGTCCAGGTTGCCCATCCAGAACCAGTTGAAATATGCAGGACCGCTGAAGAACGACTCAAGGTCTTTGTCAGTAAGGCCCAGCTTGTGGTAAACCCTGCGCCAGATGGAGTTTTGACCGGTGATGGCCAGCGGCATATTGATTCCGTTCAATGCCATCCAGTCGATTTCCTTCTGCCATCTGTCGAAGTCCCACCAGCTCATGCTGTAGTTGAATGTGCAGTAGTTCAGGTAGTAACGCCATTTGTACGGTGAAGTCTTCGTCACCTTTTCCTCCGGCAGAGGCAGGCTTTCGGGGAGAACGGTATTGCTTCCGCACCAGCTCAGGTGGAATCCGCAGAAGTCGCGCAGATACTGTCCGAGCGCACTTGCGATGCTTACTCCATTGTTTCCGCCAAGTACGATTTTTCCGTTTTCGGCACTGAACTCGAAGTAGTCTAGACTGTCCTGACGTTCCGGAAGAAGACGGACGATGAAGTCTGCTGACCTGCCGGAAGTGACACGGTCAATGAGGCCTTTCACGGCATTGACCTGTTCTTTTTCTGTAAATACGGTCTGTGTCGCCTTGTCCGTGCCGCAGCCGACAAGAGCTGAAGCGACAAGTGTCAATGTCGTGAAAATGATGGCTGCGCGTGATATCCACACCATCCCGGATGTGCTACTTTTCATTTGCTATGAGTTCTTTTGCGACCTCCAGAGGAGAGTCAAATGGTTTCGTGTTGCTGTGATAAGGGGTGTTGATCCATTCTTCTTTCCATTCTTCCATCATCTCCGGCTTTTCGGAGAAATAGATTTCGATCCGCGGAATGTAATAGTCCTTTATGAGTCCAGACCAGAATCTTGCAGCGTAGTCCTCCTGCCATCCGCCCCATGTGGTGATGAGCCTCTTGGCATTGGCCTCCTTATGATTCTTTTCGATGCTGCTGCCTTCATTTCTTGCGTCAGCAATCCATCTGTCGAGCCTGTGGAGAGGATGGGAAGCGAGCAGACGGTCCACGTCAGAGAGTATGGCGACGGTCTTTCTCAATTCTTCCCTGCCTTTTTCATTGCGTCCGAGCTTCAGGGCCTTTTCATAATGTCTGTCAGCGAGTTCCCCGAGCCAAAGTGAGGCAAATTCGATGGCATCATTGAAATAAAGAGGTGAGTCTGCGTATTTGTCCGACAGGCTGAGGAAGATTTCCACTGCTTTTCCGAAGTCGTCGTTCATGTCGTGACGGCTGACTCTTCTCTGGTCGTGCACTACTGTCTGCCAGGTGAAGCGCGGGTATGAGTAGAGCGAACTGTACACGGATTGGTGCAGCAGTTTCCAGGCCTCCCTCATGCTTTCGTCGCTGAAGCCGTAGCGTGCTCGGCAATAGCTTTCCAGCCATCTGTCTATGTCAATGCTGTCTTTCGTCCAGCCCATGTCTGCAAGCAGTTCATAGACTACTTCATTGTTCTCAAGGCCTTCCGGGGCGCTGCCGAAGCCGACAAGATTGTCCGCATATTCTGAAGCAAGCGCTTCTGCCGATGCTGTGGCGTACATGTTCAGATCTCCGGTCGGGAGGACTTTTCCTCCGAAATTCGGCACATAGCTGTATATCCACTTCTTTCCGTGGAAGCCCTGCTGGACTTTCCAGGTCTGCTCGGTGTTCCATACCCATTTCGGATAGTCGTTGCCGAGGTCAATGATGATCATCTTGTCGTCAGGTACTTCGGAGAGCATTGCCTTGAGGCTTTCCGGATCCCAGAAATCGTGCTGGTAGCCGAATGTCCAGCCTTGTGTAACCCAGATGGCATCAGGGTCGCCGGCGATGATGGAACTGTAGATGGACTTGCCGTATTCTGCGAGCAGCTTGTGCTTGCCGACTGTATCTCCTTCCTCTACAGGCAGTTTCATTTCATTGAAACTATCTGAAAGCCAATATCTTGCCTTGCCGAATTCTTTCTCCCACTCCTGCACGAAAAGTTTTCCGATTTTGGTGAACCACGGTGAGTCAGGGGAGAGCACACAGGCATTGTCTTCGATAGGGAAACCTCCCCAAGTGAGCTGTCGGGCTTCGATTTCAGGATGTTTTTTCATCAATGCGGGCGGGATGAATCCTGCGAATGCCGGGGCTACAGGTTCCATTCCGAGTTCTCTCATTCTGTCGAGTATCTTGTGCTGGAGCTTGATCTGAGATTTGTGCCAGTTGTCATTGAGCGGGCCGTCGAAGCTGTTCAGGTTGCCCATTCTGTGCCACGGCAGGTGTGCTGCTCCTGTGAAGAAACGGTCGATTTCGTCAGACTCCAGACCGAGCTGCAGCCATACCCGTTTTGCGATGGCTTCTGCTGCCACGCTTGCCAGAGGCATATTCACTCCGTGAAGGGCCATCCAGTCGATTTCCTGAGACCATCTGTCCCAGTTCCAGTATGGTGCTGTGTATCCGAATGTGCAGACATTCAGGAAATAACGCAGCTGATACGGGGATGTGGCTTCTTCTTTCCAGTCAGGCCATTCCTGCGGGATGTTCAGTTTGCTCCCGCTCCAGCATATCATCGAGCCGCAGGCGTCGCGAAGGTATTTGTCCATCGCGTAGCAGATTGCGCTCGGACTGCTGCCCTTGAGCGTGAGGTGGCCGCCTGTGGCTTCGATTTCATACCGGTCCAGCCCTTCCGCCGTCTTGGGACTCATCTGAAGCGAAACATTTTCGAGTTTTCCCATTGTCCTTGTCAATACTCCTTCAGAGGCCTTGACGTAATTCTCCTCAGCCGTTTTTCCTCCACTGCAGGACAGTACAAACGGCACGATTACACACGATGTGATTATTCCGATGATTCTTTTCATTGCTGAACCGGATTATTTAGATTTTAGTGTTACTTGGAAAACGGGGAGAAGGTCAGTCCTCCCCGCCTTTATTGTGCCTACAGGATTATTCTGCGATTTCGCACTGGGTCTTGATGTCGAGATAGACTGGTTTCATGAAGAGATCCTTCGCCTTTTCCGGATCAATGAACCTCAAGCCTTCATTCTCTACAAAGGTCTGGGCGTCATCATATTCGAACATCATAACCTGGATGAGTCCGTAATAGTAGCGTGGAGTTTCTTCTCCTTCTGCCTGTCTTTCTGAACGGATGATGATGTAGTCGCCTGCACGCTGAACTTCCTCAAGTCCCTTGCCGTTGCCTGCTCCAACCCATTTGCGGATATATGTCTTGCCGCCAAGGCTGGTAGGTTCCTCAGTTACGCCGAGAGTGGAGTTGTCGAGCTTTCTCTGGATTTCGCCGAGCGCATAGAAAGCCTTGATTTTCTCAAGGTTGGTTTCGGCTTTCTTGAGACTGACGAATATATTGTCAACAGCCGTGAAGAGTTCAGGATGATAGCTTTCGCCTGCCCATGATCCTCTGACATATTTCATTGTGAAATTAATGTCAACATTCTCGTCCTTAATCTGATGGTCGCCATACTTGTAAATGTCGCACTGGCGTCCTGTTGTTCCGCCACCAAGAGAAGTTCCCTTCATTCCCGAGTACATATAACCTCTCTGGCTTCCGAGGGTTACATTTTTTGCAGTATTCTCTAAAACATTGAGGAAGCAGAAGCTGGCGTTCTTTCCGTCCACAGCGAGGAGCTCGTTGAGGCTGAGGATGTGCTCGACCTTGCCGTTGACCTCCACTCCGTGCATTGAGAAGAATGATTTGGTGTCAGAACCTGCTCCGGTGAATTCTTCCGGATACTTCTCAGGGCTGTTCTCGTGGTTTTCAACCTTGTTGTCTGGGTAGAGTACGGCAGAGTCGTTGAAATAGACATCGCCTTTTGGCTCTCCACTTACTTTAGGAGCGTCGAAGTAGAATGTCTTGGATGCACTGCCGTTGGAAAGAACTACCTCGATGGCATTGATTTCTTTCGAGTCTGCAAAGAATTCAGCTGTAGCTGTCGTTCCTGTTACTGTTCCGTCCTGAGCCTCGCCGACTACGCTATAGCTCCCGTCTGCCGCTTTTTTAGCTCCAGTGAAAACGGCCTTTGTTATGGCTGCGCTGCTGGTAATGGATCCTGTAAGAGCGACAGGTTCTCCATAAACGAGAGTCTGTACTGTTTCAAGTTTGAAATCTGCATCAAGTGCTTTCTTGGTGTCGTCGTTTTTGTCGCAGCTGGCTAACAACATGGTAAGTGCTGCTGCGAAAAGTAATGTTTTTTTCATGATTTTTGTAATTTATGTGGTTGATAATAAATTATTTCATTTCAATGTCAGCTATTACAGGGAAATGGTCAGAGAGAATTTTATCTTTGCCGACTCTCGTTTCGATAAGTTTTACACCATTGCCCTTTCTGCTGTAGATGTAGTCAATCTTCATGGATGGCTTCATCGTGCTGTATGTCAGTTCCTTGTTGGTAAGATCATCCCAGCCTTTTCTGAGAAATTCCATTTCCGGGCTGTCAGGCTGTGCATTCATGTCACCTGCCAGGAATACTGGATTCTTGATGCTCTTCACCTTTTTCTGGATGAATTTGACCTGCTCAAGTCTCAATTCCGCAGAACTTACTTCCAAGTGAGTGCAGATGTAGGTGATAATCTGTCCGTCAGGAAGCTGGATGTCAGCTATGAGCATTGCTCTCTGTTCCTTCTTTCCGATGTTCGGGAGAAAGACTCTTTCGCTGCGGACAATAGGGTAGCGGCTCAAGAGTCCGATGCCGTAATATCCGCCACGGTAATCGATGGTCTTGCCATAGATTCCGAACATTCCAGTTTCGTGAGCGAGTTCATTGATGAACTTCACGCCGTTCTGCTTCGGAGCTCTTTCACGATGCGTATCCCAATCGCATTCCTGAAGCGCAACTATATCTGCGTCAAGAGATTTGATGTAGTATCCGATTTCCGTCATTGAGGCTATCTCTCCGAATCTGAGATTGTAGCTCATCATGCGCAGTTTGCCGTCTCCCGCAAAACTGGTCATGCAGAAGAGAATTGCTGCTGCAACTGTGACAAATCTGAGTTTTTTGGTCATAACTTTATTTTTTCGATAGTAATTCTGTAATAATCAAGGTTTACCGTTTTTTTGCTTTCAGCGGAGCGGCAGACGTATTCCGGAGGGCAGATGACGTAGAGACTCCATCCCTCTGTACCTTCAGAAATGAATGAGCGGCAAGAATACGATGCGACTTTCTGTTCAAGTTCCTTTTCGAGTCCGTTCTTCACCCGTCCTATTATGACAGCATTTTCCGAAAGCTTCACGCTCTTTTTGATGAAGATTTCATCCAACTGCGCCATCTTGTCGATTCTGCTGGTATAGATGGTTGTTCTGCCGGGAATACCTGTCTGTATGTGTATATCGGCTCCTCCGAGGAATACATCTGAATCGTATATGCCGTCGAAATCGGCAATTGCCGTTTTCGTGATGATTCCGCAGCCTTTCGTTACCTGCATTCCGGTCGGCTCCTGCTGGACGAAATATGGCCAGATATTGTTGTCCCTGCAAATCTTCATGAATGGATTCGAGTCTCCTACGGTGAAGTCCATTCTGTCAAAGAAGAATATCACCGCCTTTTTGCCTTCCGCACCGAGGATGTGGTTTTTTGCTATGCTCACGTCCCTGCGTGCAAAATAACTATCCTTGTCTTTGAGGTCGGTAAAATAATCCACTGCAAACGTGTTGTTGGCATTCATCTCTATTGGAGGTTCGGGCAGTTGGGATGAAGGTGGAGTGTCCGGCCCCTCTGGGCTCTCTGTATTTTTTGCGCAGGCGCAAAGTAGAGCGGCTGTAAGTGCTGTCGTCAATATGATTCTTTTCATCTCAGTTTTCCTCATAAATCAGGTCCGCCATCACAAAACAGTGGTCTGACATGTCAGGCCTTGCAATGATTTTGTAGTTTTCGTACTTCCATTTCTTGGGATAGCCCATAATGTAGTCCAGCTTCACTTTCGGATTGTCGGAAGGTATGGTAAAGCCGGTCCCTTCTCCGATTTCCTGCCAAGTGTTCTTGACATATTTGATGGGGTCGCTGCCTTCTTCAGCATTGTAATCTCCGATCAGCAGGGTCGGAGTCAGCTTGTCCTGCGCAAAGATTTTCTTGTTTACATCAGCGATGTTCTGAATTGTAATTTCCGGACTCTCCAGCGCGAGATGTGTGGTCGCGATTCTCACGATGCCGCCTTCAGGCAGGCAGATGTAAATCCATCCGGTACTGCGAGGTTCGCGCGCGCCTTTTATGGTGCTGGTAATCTTCTCTGCCTTGAGGAAAGGATATTTGCTCAGCAGAGCCACTCCGAAACCGCCGTCCTGATAGGTGAATGACTTGCACCAGTATGGGAACATTCCGGTAGCTTGGGCCAATGCGTTGAGAAAGTCCGTGTTTCCGTTTCGTTTTGTGAAGTGGTCCACCTCTTGGAGACATACGACATCTGGAGCGTATTCGTTGATAAGCTCAGCATAAGGTTCCACCTTGTGGTCGGCGTAGAGTGCACCTTCCTTGATGTTCATTGACATCACCCTCAGGCCAAACCTCTCTCCTGCAGAAGCCTGCAGGAAGGAGGTGCAAATAGCCATAAGTGTGACCGCAAATGCAATTGTGATATTTCGGGTCTTAATCATTTTGTTCTTGTGGGTTTGATCAGTTCCATCCCGGGTTGTTCGGAGCGAGATTCGGGTTCAGCTGCATCTGTTTGAACGGAATAGGGAGAAGATAATTCTTGTTCGGATCAAATGTCCTGTTTGATTCGAGGATAAGGTACTCCTTGCCGTTTACTGACTGCCACTTGAGCTCTGAGAGTTTGATCTTGAGTCTGCTCTGGTCGAGATAGTCCCTTCTTACTCCGAGAAGCGGCTGCCCGAGAAGTTCGCCCTGTTTCCATCTGATGATGTCCATGTATCTGTGTCCCTCAAGGAAGAGTTCCACACGGCGCTCTCTCCTGATTTCAGTGCGGATGTCGGAACCTGCAGGAGGTGTGAGAGTCATATGAACCATTCCTACGCGGTCGCGAAGAAGATTGATGCTCTTGTCGAGGTCGTCTTGGGTGAGCTGTCCGAGCATTTCCTTTGCCTCTGCATAGTTCAGAAGGACTTCAGCGTATCTTATGATAATGATGTCGTTGTCGTCGTGTCCTACGAACTTGACGGTCTCGGGCTCGACATACTTTCTCGTGTAGTAGCCGGTATAGGTCATGCAACCATCCTTGTTATTGTCAAATTTAGGATATGTGAAGATTGATTTGTCTGTATTCAGCAAATCGCCGCTTGTTCCGCCTTCCCATTTTGTTCCCGGGGTGAGGATGGACATAGTCATTCTCGGGTCTCTGTCTTTGAATACATCTTCGTATTTGGTCACGCTGTCAGGATTCCAGATTTGTCCGTCCTTAGTGAGATAGCACTCTATCATGCTTGCCGTAGGAACGAATCTGGCATAGTCCCCCGGCACCCAACATTCCCTTGAAAGGTTGTGTGATGTCCTTGCCGTCTCGCCGAGGTCATAATTATAGACGAACGCGATAAGGGTTTCGTGATTTTCGCTGTTTCTTGAAGCTCTGCCCTTGTAGGTGAAGAGGTCAAGGTAGTCGCTTTCAGGATGTCCTGTGCTGTAGAGTTTGTAATAGGAGGAACTCATTGCCCTTTCGCATGCTGAAACGGCATCCGCATATCTTCCATTGTAAAGGTAGATTCTGCTCAAAAGGGCGAGGGCAGCAGTCTGAGAAATGTGTCCGAAGTCTGCCGAACCTGCCGCAATGTATTCCGGGAGAGCCTTGTAGTGGTCCTCGAGGTCTTTAGTTACTCTGTCGATTACATCTTCTCTCTTGTCTCTTCCTCTGTAAACGTCCGGAGAATCGACGTTCAGTTCATTCGTAATGAGAGGAACGTCGCCGAAGAAGCTTGTTAGAATCCAGTAGTTGTAGGCTCTGTAGAAATATGCTTCGGCAGCATATCTTTCTCTTACCTCTTCCTTTACACCGGTTGCACGGTTGTAGTTGTTGAGGAAATAGTTGGTCTTTCCGATACCGCTGTATGCCGCATACCAAACGGAATTGATCTGGCTGATGTCGGAGGAGAAATATCCTCCGCCGATGTTTCTCCAGGCTGTAGAGACTGCCCACGGAGCACTGTCACCTGCGATTTCGGTCCTGTTGATCCATTCCTTTCCGGCAAGACTGTTGGTGAACGTGTTGGTTACACTGCGTAGGTGCTGTTCTGTCTGCCAGAAGTTCGCATCCGTCAGTTTGTCGTGCGGCATCCTGTCAAGGAATGAATCGTTGCAGGAAGTCAGCATCAATGCTGCGGACATCAGAAATATATGTATGTTCTTTTTCATATCTGACTGTATTTTCAAATTTCTTGATGATTATGTTTCTACTTGAAACTGAGGTTGACGCCGAATACGATTGTTTTTACGAGCGGATAGTATCCTCCCTTGGAAACAGGGGTTTCAGGGTCGTATGCGTAGAAGAACTTGCTGAAAGTGAAGAGATTGTCTGCGGACACATAAAGTCTCAGATTGTCGATTCTCGCTTTCTTCATCCATTTCTCAGGGAATGTATAGCCGAGCTGGATGTTCTTTACTCTAAGGTAGGACGCATCTTCAAGCCAGTATGTAGAGAATGTGTTCTGGTTGAATCCAGTGTTGTAGGTAAGACGCGGATATGGCGCATTCGGATTAGGATTAGATACCACATCATATCTTTGCATGTGGATTTTCTGTGGATAAGCTGCCATATCCTGGAATGCGTGGCGGGCTGTTCCCTCAAGGTAGCCGTCGCATTTTCCTACACCCTGGAGCACGAAACTGAAGTCGATGCCTTTCCATCCGAGATTTCCTCTCACACTGTAGGTGTAGCGAGGAATGCTGCTGCCGATTACAGTTCTGTCATATTCTGGCATGATTCGTCCGTCAGGTTCCCCGTTAGGGCCGCTCAGGTCCTTGTATTTGATGTCACCAGGCTGGTATTTATAACCCGTGACGACAGGAATGTTCGGGATATTGTAGGTGTGGGTATCAGGATTGTTGATCTTGAAGTCTTCCGGTGTCATGAGACCGTCTGCTATATAACCGTAGAAAGCATCGATAGGATATCCGACCTGACGGATCTGATAACCGCTAAGGTCCGGTTGGTTTCCGCCGAGATCGACAATCTTGTTCTTAACGTCAGAGAGGTTGAATCCGATTCCGTACTGGAATTCTCCGATCTGGTCTCTCCAGTTCAAGTCCATTTCCCAACCCCTGTTGTTCACTTTTCCTGCATTCTGTTCTGAAGGCTTTGCTCCCATCTGTGAAGGATAGTTGAATTTGAGAAGGATGCCTTCGGTCTTCTTGTCATACCAGTCGAAGGTGAAGGTGAGCCTGTTCTGGAACATAGCGAGATCCAGTCCGATGTCAATCATCTTAATCTTCTCCCAAGACAGGTTAGGATTGGAGAGAGTTGTCTGCACATATCCTGTGGTTGCCATGGTTCCGATCATGGAAATGCCTGAGGTATATGCCTGAAGAACAGATAGGTAAGGATAGTTTGACGAACCTACGTATTGGTTTCCGAGCATACCCCATGACGCTCTGATTTTCAAGTTGTCGAGGTACTTTCTGGTAACTGCCATGAAGTTCTCTTCAGTGATTCTCCAACCTGCCGAAACAGAAGGGAAGAGTCCGCCGCGGTTATTCTTGTGGAAACGTGATGACAGGTCATAACGCAGGTTGCACTCAAGCAGATATCTTTCGTTCCAGTTGTAGCTCAAACGGCCGAAGCCTGATCTGATTGCCCATGAAGAATAGCCGGAATCGTTGCTCATTGTCTCCGGATCTCCAAGGCTGAGGGTAGGTTCCTGCTCTGTGCTGAGATTGTTTCTTGAAGCTTCGAACATGCGGGCAGTGTACCATTCCTGGGACATACCGACAACTCCGCCGAGGTTATGCTTTCCGAAGTGGAAGTCAAAGTTGCTCTGAAGGATGAATGTCTGCTGGATATTTCTGTAGTCAATATTCTTGATGGAGTTCGGTGACTGGTATTTGTTGGTCTCCCCATTGTCCGGATTGACGAACGTGATGGTCTTCTTGAGAATGTCTTTCAATCCGTTGTAGGATGTGAGGTTATATGTCGCGCTGACGTCCCAGCCCTTGAGAATGTCCACTTTGACAGTTTCCATTATCGAGAGTTCGTCTGCATCTGTCTTGATCCTGCCGCCGTCGTACAGGACAGCTACCGGGTTGGTGTTGCCACCGCCGTATGCCCATGATCCGTCAGTGAAGCGGAGAGGAGCATTAGGTGCAATTCTCATTGCATTGTAGATGGCTCCGCCGCCGCTGGTGAGCGAACTTACAGGAGAAGTCACTTTTGTGGTGGTGTATCCGATGTTGGATGAGATGGTGACTCTGTCGATGAGTTTCGTGTTGATTTTGACACGTATGTTGTGCCTGCGCTCTCCGGTGCTGTTTCCAGCTGTGAGGCCGTCCTGGTCGAAGTATCTGTAGGACAGCATATAACCGCTGTTACCGAGGGTTCCGTTGAGGCTGACAGAGTAGTTCTGCTGAGGAGCTAACTTCTTGAGGACTTCGCCGACCCAGTTGGTGTTTCCGAAATAGTTAGGGTCCGAGTTGTTGCGCACCTTGTCGAAATGTTCAGGCAGCCAGGCTGCTGGGCTGCCTACATTCTTTCTTGCCTCGTTGTCGAGGGTCATGAACTCGATCGCGTCGCACATCTCCGGCAGTCTTGTCGGAGTCTGTATTCCAGCATAGGCTGAAAAGTTGATTCTTGTGACGCCGTCTTTTACAGTGGCGAGTTTCTTGGTGGTCACGAGAAGGACACCATTTGCTGCCCTGGCTCCGTAGATTGCTGCGGAAGCCGCGTCCTTTAGGACTGATACGCTTTCAATGTCTTCCGGGTTGATGGATGTGATGTCACCTTCGATACCGTCGATCAAAATCAGCGGATTGGCATTGCCGATGGTTCCTACTCCACGTACTCTGATGGTGGTGTTCGCTTGTCCAGGCTGTGATGAAGAGTTTACGACTGTCACTCCCGGGAGAAGTCCCTGAAGTCCTGAAGCCACGCTTGAAATAGGTCTTGCGCTCATTTCTTCGCTGTTCACCATCGCCACCGCACCGGTAAGATTGACCTTCTTCTGGACACCGTAGCCGACAACGACGGTCTCCTGGAGCATCTGAGTGTCTTCAGCGAGGACCACTTTTCTCGCAGCTGCTGAACCGGCAACTACGATCTGCTCCTTGTAGCCGAGGCTGCTGATTATGATCTTGGTCTGGGCTGAAGGTACTATGAGTTCCCAATATCCGTTGGCGTCAGTGATGGTGCCGCCCTTTGCTCCTTCAATCAGCACGCCTGCACTTATTACAGGCTCTCCGGTACTGTCAATGACTGTTCCGCTGGCCTTGAAGGTCGTTTCTTTAGTATCTTTGTCATTGTCCTTCTTCTCCTCGCTCAAAACAATCTGGTGACCGTTGATCTCGTAGGAAATGGAAAGATTTCTGAAAATGTTGTCGAGAATGAACTCGATGCTCTTGTCCTTCGCGTCAATGCTTACCAATGCATCTTTGTCCGGGAGCATGTTGCTGTAGAAGAAGCTGTACTCGCTTTCGTTCTCCAATGTAGCAAGGGCCTCCGTAAGAGGCACATTCTTGAATGAGACACTTATCTGGCCATGCAGAGGTGCCGCACTTAGCAATGTGCAGAAGAACATTGTGATGATTAAAAGTTTTGCTTTCATTATTAGTGTTATTATTTTGTATTTAAATGGTGGTCAGTTATTCCGGAACTCGGGAGTTATTTGTGTCCCTTGCGCCGTCTGCTGAACTTTATCGTGTTGTAGTACATCTGGGCATCCACCGGCGATGTCGCTGTGATAAGGTCAAGCACATTGCTCAGAGAACTGTTTCTCACAAGTCCCGTGTAGGAGTAAGCCGTCACGCTTTCGTCCTCGAAGATGACATTGACATTGTACATTCTCTCGAGAATTGCTCCTATCTCCTTGAGGTTGTTATTGTTGAAGAAGAGTTCATTGTCACGCCAAGGGATGAGGTGGTTTTTGTTCGGCGCGTCATATTTCCTCATTTCGCAGCTTTTTACATTGTAGCTTATTTCCTCTGCCGGCTTCATGATCATTTCCCTGCCGTCTGCATTCGCCTTCACGCAGCCTTCGACCAATGTAGTAACTATCTCAGGCTCAGAGTTATATGCCCTTACATTGAACTTGGTTCCGAGAGCCTCGATCTTCATCTGCCTGGCTGATACGATGAGCGGAATCTCTTCATTGCGGGCGACTTCGAAATAGGCTTCGCCATTCAGGTCAATGTCGCGGTTCTTCACATTGAAATCAGATGAATAACGGATCGAACTGCCAGAGTTGAGCATGACCATGGTCCCGTCCGGGAGTGAAATCGTGCTTTTCTGACCGTTCGCGGCGATGCACTCAAAGACATTAGCCTCGGCCTCTCTGCCCTTGCCGGCCACGAATCCTATAACGACAGCTATGGCGGCTACGGCAGCCGCCGCAGTCCACTTGAATATTCTTCTGAACAGCCGTTTCTTCTGTGCCTTGATTCCGATAAGCAGTTTTCTGCGGATTCTCTCCTTCTGGATGCCGGACATTTCGGTACTTGCGTTCTGCCATTGGGAAAATGCGTATTCGTCGAAAGCCTGCGCTGCATCCTCCTCGTCCATCATGGCGCGGAGCTTCGCATTTTCTTCGGCTGTAGTCTTTCCGGAAAGGTATTTTTCTATCAGTGAATGAAATCTTTCGGTTTCCATATTCTGTGGTTTGTGCTATATGTATCCACAGAATCCATAAAACCTTACAAGAAAATTGAAAAAATTAAAAATTTTGCTCAACTTAAGATTACCGCCAGCATCAGAAGCTCTGAAATCCTCTGACGGATAGCGTTTTTCGCCCTTGCAATCTGGGTTTCCACGGTTTTGGGAGAAATGTCCAGACGTTCGCTTATTTCGTGGACGGACAGCCCCTCAATAAAGCGCATCTTGTAAATCATTCGTCTGGATTCAGGCAGGGCGGCGATTGCAGCTTCAGCTTCCGCCAATATGACGGTCGTGTCTCCAATACCGAACTCTTCCTGCCGGACACTGTCGCTATTCGACACATAGTCAATGTATTTCGATGCGGCCACCTGTCTGCGCAGTTCCTTGAACACGGCATTGCGGGCTACGACATAGAGCCATGCCGGCATGTTTCCGTCAGGGGAAATCGAGGTCCTGCGGGTCCACATCAGGGCAAAGCAGGACTGCGTGATATCTTCGGAAAGGTAAGTGTCTTTAAGGATGGCGTGGGTGAAATTGAAGACCATTCCCGCATACTTGTTATACAACTCCGAAAACGCCTCAATAGACGAGGCATTCAGCTGCTCTATGAGTATCTGGTCTTCTTTCATGATGTAGCTGGAGTGCTGTGTTGCTACCACAAAGATAGGAAATAAAGTCAAGTATCCCGCTATTACTTCGATAATCTTCGCCCTCCCATCTCCGTTCTCCACATGATCGACGCTTAGAGGCTGTTGATAGTCTGGGCTTTGCGCTTGAGGTAGCCGCCTTCACCCATAATCAGATATTTATAATTGCTCCATCCTGCAGGCTCATCCTTGATCTCATTGTCCTGACCGGTGTCGTTGCTGACATAAGGACCTATCATATTCTGCCAGTTCTGAATGCGTGAAGATGCCGAATTATAGTCCATAAGTCCGTAGGACGGGTCCACGAGTTCCTTGAGGCAGTCCACATAAATCTTCTTGTATTCCGGGATTTTCAACAGCCTCTCAATCAGCGTTCCGCGGTCGCCCCAGTCAAGTGGATTATGGGTGGCAGGGTCATAGCAATTGCTGGTGCCGAGAGTGTTGTCATAGTCATACGGTATCATAAACACCTTATAATCCGTCAAATCCTGACTATTGAAATAGAGGTAATAATTATTGCCGTTATTCCAATAGTCGTCCCACATCCCGACTGCAACATTGACAGCATAGGTCCTGAGCAAGAGTTCCACATCACACACCGTCGGTATCCATTTTTTGAAACTGTCATCCCTCTTGCCGCTCAGTTTCCTGATGAAATCCACCAGCTGAGCCTTGGCGGTAGCGAAATCAGAGCCTGTCTCCTTGAGCTCATAAGTGTATTCGTGCACATTGTCATCCTGCCCGAACAGCCAGTCATTAATAGCCTTGAGTTCAGCAGGCCCCTGTACCCAGGTGCATTTCCAAAGATTTCCCGTGGCATCCCCGAACTTGTCCACCCTACGCTCCAGATATTTGTTGTCGTAGGGCTCAATCATCGTGTACACCCCGTAATAGGCCGGTTTTGAATCTCCCTCCACCTGGATGGACAGACGGCAATATGATTCGTAAGCAGCCGTCCACACGCCCGCCCTCTCGAAAAGGTCAAAACAGAAAGGCTCTCTCACATAGGACGGGTCATTATTGAACCACTTGAGATTCATCTTGTTGATGCCCTTGATCTTGTGCTCCTTGTCCTTGTAGTATTTACGGAAATTCAGACCTATGTGGAAGTGATTCCAGTCAGTATTGTTCGCCACGTGCGGGCCATTTCCGTTTTCAGGGCGACGGCGGGAAGTGTTTCCACGTATCCTCATACCAGCCTCCTTCACGCTAAACAAGTCCTCCCCTTTCTGGAACTGCACATCGCATTTGACATATTCCTTGGTCTTGTTGTCCTTGTCGTAGTAAGCAAGCAAAGCATTCCACTGGTCAAGAGGAACAGTAAGTGTGATATGCGGAACGGCAGACATATCCCACACATAAGCCGGGTCCTCATTGGAAGACGGAGTTGATGGGTTGTCAGGATTGTCAGGGTTTTCCTTTCCGTCACCCTTGCCTGGTTCTTTCATATCGTCCGGAGTCCACAAATCAACGGAACAGGCAGTAAACAGGAATGCAAGCACCGTCAGGTGAATCAGTTTCAGTGTTTTATTCATCATACAGGTTCGCAAATGCTACAAAAACTCCGTGCAAATTTATAAAGTTATCCGAAATAATCATATCGTCTTTCTTTTGCACGTCAATATTTCTTATATTTGTCGGTCTTGACAAACAACTAAATGAATATTATGAAGAATTACATTTTACTCGCATCTGCGGCAATGATGGTCGCAACCGTTTCCTGTACCGTGGATTTGACTCCGAAGGGTGAAGCCCCTGCCTCCAACGAGATTACATTTGACGCAGCTGACCTTAAGGACATACGTCCCGGAGAAGTTATCACGGCAACTATGGTGATTCCGACCGGAGGAAAGAATATATTGAGCGAGGACAGAGGCTGGAAAGTGGACAGTGATGTACTTTTCTCTGCTCCATACGATTACACCGAGAATATTTTCGGAAGCGGTTTCCCTGTTTTGACAGTCAAGGAAGAAGGCGGCAAGTCCATACTCCGGTTCTATTGCACCAGCGCCGGGGAACATACGGTCACATACTACACCCGCTACAACTGGAAAGGGCTTACTGACGGATCTTCCTATAAGGATGTTGAAGTGAGGAAAACCATCACAGCAAGCGAAGATATGTACGGAAGCAAATGGGGAGATTCGGAGGAAAGGACCAAAGGCATCCACACATATATAATTAAAAACGAATCGAAGGAAAATGTCTATCACGGCGAAGTCACCGACCCTCTCGGTTCATTGAATCTTTTGCGGGTTTTCACCTTCGACAACGGCAAACTTGCCAAAATAGAGGAATATTTCTCAACAACCAAAGAATTGGAAACACACTACGCCCAATTCCTGAAATGGCACAAAGCAGTACAGGAAAAGCAAAATTTCACTTATGACGCTTCTAATTCCACACGCAACAACGAACCCGAGAAAGTAGTTATTGCCGATAGGAACACCGAGGAAGCGAAGGCTGAAAATGCAGCATTGCTCTCCGGTCAGCTGGATGTGCATACTGTCTATCATAAAGAAGGCACTGATGCTGCCATAGACCTCTGGATGACGACAGATAAAGATGGCAAAAAGATATTCAATTTCAGCAGAACCTACACCCCTTCCAAGTAACAATCAGCATAGTTAGGCAGGTAATTCAGAAACAACAATCTGCTGCAGACATTACTTGCCCAGACAAAGATACGGAGCAGTTATCCTGAGGTATTCCCCGGAATAGCCGCTTCCTTCGTGTATGGTCAGCAGCCGTTCCGGACACTCCCCCGCAGGACGGCATCGCGAAAATTCCAGTATGCTCCTATGGGGCTGTTTCCTTTCTGTGGACCTTATATCCACGCAGGAGAATAAATGGAGGGACTTTTCCGCCGCAAGTCTCACTGCCATTATTTTGCTGTCGAATGGCAGGATGAGGCTGAGATGCCCAGAGGGGCTGAGTCTTTGGGACGCAAAGTCCAAGATTTCTTCGAGGGGAAGAGAGTCAGCGTGACGGGTTGCAGCTTTGCGGGAATCGGGTGAATGCAGGTCTTCGAGGAAAAATGGAGGATTGGTGAAAATATGGTCATAGACGGTGCTTCCGTATAGGCTGGAGAACTCGGACAGGGACAGATTATGCGCCCTCAGATGCCGTTTCCAGGGAGAAGACTCGAAATTCATTGCGGCTTCCTCGGCTGATGGGGCATCTATGTCTATACCTTCTATTATATAGGGGCTTTCGGTTGCATCGGAAGTCCCGGATATGGCTTGGTCCATACGCTGCGCAGCCATAAGAGCAATGGTCCCCGTCCCGGTGCCTATGTCCAGCAGATGACGGGAATCGCCGTTGATGGTCATCAGGGCGCCCAGAAGAACCCCGTCGGTATTGACCTTCATTGCCGACCTTTCGTT
>JALFGP010000120.1 GCA_022777205.1 Rikenellaceae bacterium | reverse complement strand
CACTATCAGGGCGGTTTGGGGACTTGCGCCCGTTAGAGTACGTTCGTGCTGGGCGAACTAAAAAAAACAAGCCCGACCTGATTGTAATACCAGATCGGGCTTGACAATATTACAGAGGGTATGTTACATCATTCCGCCCATTCCTGCGCCTGCACCTGCCGGAACTGCCGGTTCCTTTTCAGGGATGTCAGCGATGGCACACTCGGTGGTGAGGAACATACCGGCCACTGAAGCAGCGTTCTCAAGAGCTACACGTGAAACCTTGGTCGGGTCAATAACACCAGCCTCGAACATATTCACATACTCCTCAGTGCGTGCATTGAATCCGAAGTCGCCTTCACATTCGCGAATCTTATTGACAATCACGCTGCCTTCCAGACCTGCATTGGCAGCAATCTGACGCAGAGGCTCCTCTATGGCAGCAGCCACGATGTGGATACCTGTGGTTTCGTCCTCGTTCGCTCCCTTGAGATTCTTGAGGGCCTCGGCTGCGCGTATATAAGCCACACCGCCTCCAGGAACAATTCCTTCCTCAACGGCAGCACGGGTTGCACTGAGTGCATCCTCCACGCGGTCCTTCTTCTCTTTCATCTCAACCTCGGTGGTTGCACCGACATAGAGTACTGCCACACCGCCGGCCAATTTGCCGAGACGCTCCTGAAGTTTCTCCTTGTCATAATCGGAAGTGGTGGTCTCGATCTGCTTGCGGATAAGGTCTGCCCTTTCTGCGATGGCCTGCTTGTCTCCCAGTCCGTTAACGATGGTGGTGTTCTCTTTGGAAATGACAACCTTCTCTGCGTTTCCGAGCATATCAGGAGTGCAGTTCTCGAGGGTGAAGCCCCTTTCCTCTGACACTACGATTGCACCGGTAAGAGTTGCGATGTCCTGAAGCATCTCCTTTCTCCTGTCGCCGAAGCCCGGAGCCTTCACGGCAGCAATCTTCAAGGTGCCACGCAATTTGTTCACTACCAGGGTGGTAAGTGCCTCACCGTCCACATCCTCAGCGATAATGAGCAGTGACTTGCCTTCCCTTGCAATTGGTTCAAGAATCGGAAGGAGGTCCTTCATAGTGCTGATTTTCTTGTCAGTCACGAGGATGAGCGGAGAGTCCAGAACAGCCTCCATCTTGTCGGAGTTGGTCATGAAGTAAGGAGAGATGAATCCGCGGTCGAACTGCATACCCTCTACTACCTTCACCTCTGTCTCTGTGCCTTTGGCTTCCTCAACAGTGATGACACCGTCCTTCTTGACTTTTGCCATTGCGTCTGCGATGAGTTTGCCGATATAGCTGTCATTGTTTGCGGAAATTGTGCCCACCTGCTCAATCTTCGAATAATCGTCACCCACCTCGCGGGACTGGCTCCTGAGGGAAGCTACAACCGCATCTACAGCCTTGTCAATGCCCCTTTTGAGGTCCATAGGATTAGCACCGGCAGTCACATTCTTCAGGCCAACGTTGATGATGGCCTGTGCAAGGACTGTGGCAGTGGTGGTACCGTCACCGGCCTGCTCGTTGGTCTTGGAAGCCACTTCCTTGACCATCTGGGCACCCATATTTGCAAATCTGTCTTCGAGTTCGACCTCCTTTGCCACGGTCACACCGTCCTTGGTTACCTGCGGAGCACCGAATTTCTTGTCTATTACCACATTGCGGCCTTTAGGACCGAGGGTTACCTTCACTGAATCTGCCAATGCGTCTGCACCTTCCTTCATTCTGGAACGTGCATCAATATTGAATTTTATATCCTTTGCCATAGTATTGTCTCCTTATTAGATGATTGCGAGAATGTCTGACTGTTTCATAATGAGGTATTTCTTGTCATCAACGGTTACCTCTGTGCCGGAATACTTGCCATAGAGAACGACATCTCCGACTTTGACCTCCATTTCCTCATCTTTTTTGCCCGGTCCAGCCGCTACGACTGTTCCCTGTTGAGGTTTTTCTTTCGCAGTGTCCGGGATGTAGAGTCCGGCTGCTGTCTTGGTCTCGGCCTCTTTAGGCTCGATAACCACTCTGTCTGCCAATGGTCTGATCATAATTATAGTGTTTTATTGTTATACTGTTGTCGTGGCTCTTTGCGGAGCCGGGTATGATATTGACAAATGAAGTGCCAACGGATGAATACTGACAATTTGGCAGATTTACTTGGTCGGACATCTATTGCCGGAATAAATAAAAATTGGTATAATTGCAGGAATGGCCATATAGGCCGTAGGAAAATATGAAAATCATTAAAACAATCGCCCTCGCGGGCCTAATCGCAATCAGTATGACTTCCTGTTGCAACAACAAGGCTGACGCGGTACTCGAAAACATCTTCGAGCGCAGATCAGTAAGAAAATTCACATCCGAACCGGTTTCAGACAAACAGATTGAAACTCTGCTTCGTGCAGCAATGGCAGCACCTTCCGCAAAGAATGTACAGCCCTGGCGTTTCGTGGTGATAAGGGACAAGAAAATCCTGGAGGAAATGGCACCTAAGATGCCTTATGCACGGCTTGAAACTGCCACCGTGGCCATAGTGGTTTGCGGAGACGTGTCGGGCTACAACAAGTTCTGGGAGCACGACTGTTCGGCTGCCACTGAGAATCTGCTGCTTGCGGCACAGGCTCTTGGGCTGGGAGCTGTCTGGACTGCCGCTTCTGACGAAGAAAGGGCTCCAATCGTTGCTGAAGCCCTTGGGTTACCGGAAAATATCCGTCCTTTATGTGTTGTTCCTGTGGGCTATCCCGACGGGGAGACTTCGCCCAAGGACAAGTGGAAACCTGAGAATATCCACTACGACAGGTGGTAAGGCTCAAAGCCTACCACTTGTTGAGCGGCATTCCGAGAGTCATCTTGTGGACCTTGTCACGTACGGAGGCGAGAGTTGTTTCATAATCCTCTCGTCCCTCTTTCGTTTTGCCTGCAATCAGGTCCAGATGTTTGTCCGCATTGGCGAGAACAGTATCGATCAACTCGGTCATCCATTCCATATCCTTGGCCACAAATCCTCTGGATGTCACGGCCGGAGTGCCTATGCGCAGACCTGAGGTGGAGAACGGCGTGCGGGAATCGAAAGGTACCATATTCTTGTTGACCGTGATGTCGGCCTTGCCCAGTTCAACCTCTGCCACCTTGCCCGTAAGATTAGGGAACTTTGTGCGCAGGTCTATGAGCAGAAGGTGGTTGTCCGTACCGCCTGACACAATCTTGTAGCCCCTGCGGGAAAATGCCTCGCAAAAAGCAGCGGCATTGATAATCACCTGCTTCTGATATTCCACGAACTCCGGCTGCTGGGCCTCGAAGAAAGCAACTGCCTTTGCTGCAATGCAATGCTCAAGCGGGCCGCCTTGAACGCCGGGAAAGACTGTGGAGTTGATAATCTGGGACATTTTCTTCACCTGACCCTTAGGCGTTGTAATTCCCCAAGGATTGTCAAAGTCCTTGCCTATAAGAATGATGCCTCCACGAGGACCACGCAGGGTCTTGTGGGTGGTGGAAGTGACTATATGGGCATATTTAACCGGATTGCTCAACAATCCCGCTGCAATCAAGCCTGCCGTGTGGGCCATATCCACCCAGAAAATGGCGCCCACCTTGTCGGCAATTTCACGCATACGAACATAATTCCATTCACGGGAATATGCCGATGCACCGCCTATAATCAGTTTTGGACGATGTTCAAGGGCTTTGCGCTCCATATCGTCATAGTCAATCATTCCGGTGGTGGGATTCAAGCCATAAGAAACGGCGTTGTACAATATTCCTGACATATTCACAGGAGATCCGTGGGTCAGGTGTCCCCCGTGGGAAAGGTCCAGACCCATAAAGGTATCCCCCGGCTTCAGGCAGGACATCATCACAGCCATATTTGCCTGAGCACCGGAATGGGGCTGCACATTTGCATATTCAGCATCGAAAAGCTGGCAAAGACGGTCGATAGCCAACTGTTCTATTTTATCAACCACTTCGCATCCGCCATAATACCTGGCACGAGGATAACCCTCCGCGTACTTGTTGGTACAGATGGAACCGAGTGCATTCAGCACCTGCCTGCTTACATAGTTTTCTGAGGCAATCAGTTCAAGGCCAGTCGTTTGCCTGTCTTCCTCCTCGCGCAACAATTCAGAAATAGTTATATCTTGCTTCATATCTAAGAATTAACACAGTACAAAAGTATATTAAATTTTTGATTTGTCTGTTTCATTTCGGGGAAGATTTTCGATTTTCAGTAAATTTGCAGAAAAGTTACATTGAGAATGCCAATTTCAGACAGGAAACTACACAACATAGAACTCGGCCGCATATCTGCCGAAGACTATAAGAATCTGCCACCCTGCGGAATAACGGTCGTGCTGGACAATATCAGAAGTGCCCATAACGTGGGGTCAATTTTCAGAACAGCCGATGCTTTCGGAATAGACAGAATAATCCTTTGCGGTATAACTCCGGTTCCTCCGAGTGCGGAAATCCACAAGTCCGCATTGGGGGCTGAAGACAGCGTGGTTTGGGAAAAGTACGACAGCACCCTGGAGGCCATCAAAAGGCTCAAGGCTGACGGATATACAATCGTAAGCATCGAACAGACAGTCAATTCAGTGAAAATGGACAAGTTCGATGCTTACGTCAAAGGAGATATCAAATATGCGGTGGTGCTGGGCAACGAAGTGGACGGAGTGGATCAGGAAGTTGTGGACAATTCCGACTTCAGCCTGGAAATACCGCAGTTCGGCAGCAAACATTCCCTGAATGTATCAGTTTGCGCAGGAGCCGTCCTGTGGCATTTCCGTCTCGATGCCTTACGCCACGGCTGGAAGAGATGATCAGTTCTCCACCGGCCTCAGCACATAGTTGAAAGTCATCGGCTTAGGCTCAATGAGATATTCCTTGCGAGGCATAGCCGACCAGGAGTCCTCACCTCCCAGTCCCATCTGCACCAGTTCGAAGGTAACCCAAGTCTTGCCATCCGCGCGGTGGTTCTCGCAGGCAGCCTTCTTGAGTTTGAGAGAGTGGCGCACAGAACCCTTAGGCACGTCTATTTCCTCTGCAGAGAAAGGAAGGGCTGAACCGCTGAACAAGGCATCCGATGAAATCTCGAAACCAGTTCCGCTGTCGTCCAACACACGCAGCCACTTGAGGTCGGTGTGGGTGCCGCTTTCCTGAGGACGCACATAGCCGTAATGGTACTGGTCCTCAACCCTCTGGCGATAGTATCCGACAAGCGCCGCAGACTTGCGGTCCGCATAGTTCTCGAAAGGTCCGTTGCCGAAGAATTCTACGGTGGAATATTCCCCTGGCATTGCGAAACGCATTCCGAAGCGTCCGAGCACCGGTGCCTGAGAAAGTTTGCCGGCATCCGTGAGATTTTCTGTCACAGCTATGCTGCCGTCTCCATAGACATTGAAGTCCACGCTCACGATAGCATATTCTGCAATAGCGCCGTATTTTACGGAAACAGCAACATATTCACCCTTGTCCTGGGCCGAGAAGGAAACCGGAGTGTAAACGGCGTCTCTCCAAGGAGCTATGCAATCTACAAACTTGCGGTTCCAGTAACTTGCTCCGAGGTCATTTTCAGTGGCTGCCCTCCAAAGTATAGGGCTGAGAGGTGCCGCAAGGATGTTCCTGCCATTGAGTTCGTAGGAGACGAGAGTTCCGGCAGTCTTGTCGAATACGGCCTTCCAGCCTGATGTACGCTCCACAAACACGCCAGCATACTCAGTCTTTCCGGACACGGCCACGGTCTTTTCATCCTCAACGAGATCGAACTTCGAAACTTTTGGCTGATATGCCTTAGGAGCAGCCGCATTGATGCAAATCTGGTCGTAGGCAAGACGGGTTCCGGCAGGCAGAAGCCCATCGACGCAGGCAAGGGAGTAGTTTACATTCAGATAAACGTCCTTGCCCTCAAGTGAGCCGCCGCAGGCCTTGAGCACTTGGGAGGCATTGTAGCCGAGGCTGACCACTGATTTCTGCTGTGGAGCCACATCCAGTTTGCCCGGATATGTACCCCGGAGCACAGTAGCACCGTCACATTCCACTGTCCAGTCCAGAACGAAGTCGGAAATGCCCTTGAAGAAATACTCATTGTAGATGGAAACCGTTCCTTCCAGAGCATCTCCCGCAGAAGCAGAAGTATGGATGCTGCGATGCTGGTAAGCCACCTCGTAAGCGTGAGGGTGGAGTTGGCGGTCTGCCGCAATTACTCCGTTGCAGTTGAAGGACTCGTCAGTCGGGTCATAGTCGTTGAAGTCGCCTCCGAATGCGAAAATATGGTCTGTACCATATACGGAAGCATCCACCGGCCATTTGATTGCCTGGTCCTGGAAGTCCCAGATGAATCCGCCCTGGTATTTTGGATATTTCCTGATGAGGTCCCAGTATTCCTTGAAACCACCCATTGAGTTGCCCATAGCGTGGGCGTATTCACACTGGATCAATGGCACCGAGGTGTCGGAAGAAGCATATTTTTCGCAAGGGCCGAATCTGTAGTACATAGGACAGAAAATGTCTGTCTCAGGATGATGCTCAGCTCTTTCATACTGTACGGGACGGCTTTCGTCCATAGCCTTGAGATGAGCGTAGGAGTCCTTGAAATTGCGTCCGAATCCACATTCGTTGCCAAGACTCCAGATAATGATTGAAGGGTGGTTCCAGTCCCTCAGGACCATTCTCTCGGCCCTTTCGACAATTGCCTCGGCATATCTGCGGTCATCTCCGAGAGTTTCCGGACCGTAACCCATTCCGTGGCCCTCGATGTCCGCCTCGTCGATAACATATAGTCCGTAACGGTCGCAGAGTTCGTACCAGTAAGGGTCGTCAGGATAGTGGCAGGTACGTACAGCATTGATATTGAGTTCCTTCATTATCCTCACATCCCTTTCCATATCGGCCTTGGACACCACATAGCCCTTGTAAGGGTCGAGTTCGTGGCGGTTCACACCCTTGATGAGTATGGCCTGGCCATTTACGAGCAGCTGTCCGCCCTTGATTTCGACGGTCCTGAATCCGAAATTTAGGGAAGCGTTCTGGAGCACAGCTCCCTTCTTGTCCACAGCTGCAAGTTCGAGACGGTAGAGGGAAGGGGTCTCGGCTGTCCAAAGTGCCACAGATGCCAGGTCAGCCTGGCCGAATGCCACGAGATTGCCCTTTGCAGGGAGCATAGGATTGCCATAGGCAGGATTGAATTTCAATGACTTGTCCTGCTTTGCCTTCACTGCAGGAGCCTCACCGGAAAGGACTTCAAAGCCCTCAGGGGATATGACCTTCCACTGCACTGCGGCAACTCCGGAAGTGGTCTCTGTCCAAAGGCTGAAATGTCCGTCAGCACCGGCGTTCACCCTCACGTTCTCTATTCTCTTCAGAGGCCTTGCGGAAATATAGACATCGCGGGCGATCCCGGCAAAACGCCAGAAGTCCTGACACTCTATATAAGTACCGTCGCACCAGCGGGAAATCTCAAGAGCAATGCGGTTCTCGCCGGAAATCACGTAAGGGGTGATGTCAAAGCAGGCCTCGAGTTTGGAGTCCTCGCTGTAGCCCACCTCCTTTCCGTTCACCCAGACTCTCACATTGGAGGTCGCGGAACCTATGTGGAGTACTATCTGCCTGCCCTTCCAGTCAGGAGCAATATTGAAAGTCTGGCGGTATTGTCCCAGATAATTGTGTTCATCGGGAACAATCGGAGGTGTGTATGGGAAATGTCCGTGCCAAGGATACTTCACATTGACATACATAGGGTCGCACCATCCGTTCAGGTCCCACATTCCCGGCACAGGAATTTTGTCCCAGGAAGAGTCGTCATAGGCAGGAAGGAAGAAATCGGATGCACGGGTGCTTCTGTCCTCATAGAATTTGAAGTTCCATAATCCGTTCAGACTCAAGGTTTTGTCGTCTGACTGAAAAGTGGAAGACATAGGCATCCTGTTGATGGAAGATACCTTAGGGTCGTTCCAAGGCTCAGTTTTCGGGTTTGCGGCAAAAGATGTTGCCGAAATGGTCAGTGCGGCTATAACCGCGAATTTGTGTAAATACATATCTGTGTTGTTAGTGTTGTCTTATGCAGCCTGAGGAATCCCCTCAGATAACCTCAATTCCACGCGCTTCCACCCAGCCCTGACGACCGTCCGCAATTTCTATGTTGCACCAATCGCCCACTGTGTCAATGAGTTTCAACTCTGCTCCCTCGTGCAGAATGAAAAGATTACTGGTCCCTTCTGCAGACGGGGATGATTTGACGGAAATGACGGGTACGGTCACCACAGCCTCATCCTGCACAAGGTAGCCATTTTTTTGATGAATTGCAAAACCAAGGCAAGCCCCTTCCAACAACAGGAACAGAATGGCGAGGATGAACCCTGCTCTTTTCCCTGCCACAGTACGCGAAAGGAAGAACAAGAGAATGAACACGCAAAGCAGCACAAGGAACACCAGCGCCAGCACAGCCCACATATCTGCACTGAGACTGTAGCAAAGTTTCCTTACCCAGGTTTTAAGTATGAATTCCGGCACCTCTTCAATCCTGTCCTGAGTCAGAGACCGGACGAAATCCAGATTGTAACTTGCATCCTCGAAGGATGAATCCAGTTTGAGCGCCCTGCGGTAATTCACGATTGCCCCGGAAAGGCTGCCCGACTTATAGAGAGCATTTCCGAGATTATAATACAGCCTTGCCGATTCCATACCAAGGGAGACTATCATTGAATAGTCTGCCGCCGCATCTTCCCAACGACCCTCAGAATAAGCCTGATTGGCCTTTTCCCAAAGATTTTCAGAGTATGTTTCTGGATTCTGTGTTCCGGAAGAGGCCGGTTCCGCAGGCAGTTCCGCAGCATTCAGTCCGCTCCCTATGGTCAGGAAGCAGACAAGTGCCAAAGCCACAGGAGCCTTCTTTTTCGCAGTTTTCATTGATGAATCTATGGTTGAAATAAGTTCTGCCGCCTTTTCGTAATGAGAGCGCATCTGACTGTTGTCGGACGAAGGTGCATAGCGTGCAAATTCACATTCGTCCAGAAGGCCCGCATAATCCGTTGCTATCTCTTCCGACACGCCACATTCCACAAGTCTGGACGCAATGTTTTCCTTGCTGAGCTCGGACATAGGCATATTCATCTTGTCGGCTATGAAACCGACCAGAGACTTGTGCAATTCCTCATAAAAAGCAGCCGGAAGGTTCTGTTTCAGATAGGCATCGGCAGACTTGAGTTGCCTCAGAGCCTTCTTGGTGGCCTTTCTGGTCTTCATCCCGACTGTATCGCTGCGTCTGGATTGAACGGCCCTCACCACGTACCATACGACACAGGAAAGCAGCAGAATCAGCAGGTACAGCGCGACAAAGAGAGGGGAGGATATGAAAAAGGCTCCCTTGGACGAGAATGAGGCCGGCTTGGTGGAGATGAAACGTATGTCCTGTCCGAGATTGCGCACGTCCTTTTGGATTACTCCCCCGCTTACAACCGTCTCAGGAAGGTCAGCTCCCTTTTCCACCGTAAAATCTATAGCTTTGGTGCTCACGGTCACATATCTGCCCTGCTCCACATCGTAATAGCTGTAGTTGACAGGCTCGATGGTGAAGTCTCCCGGGCTCCTCGGGATGAACGGGAACTCGAACTCCTTGGAACCGCTCAGAGATCCTTTTGAAGTCTTGTCTGTAACCTTGGTATCATAGACTTCCATATCCAGAGGAAATTCCACTTTCGGCTGTTCGATGAGGGAAACGTTTCCACGGCCTGTCACTGTGACTATCAGAGAGTTGGCTTCGTGGGCCTTGAGTGTGGGCTTGGAGAGTCTGGCGGATATGGAGAATTTGCCCACACCGCCTCCGAATGATGCCGGAGCACCTGCCGGAAGGGCTGAAACGTGCACAGTCACGGCCTTGGACTCGACTTTCTTGCGGACAGTGGTGTAGTCATCAAAGAATCCGTCGAATATGCTGCCGGTGCGGGACTGGACCCTGACATTCACAAGGCAGGTGAGTGTGGCCGGGTCTATGACTATGTCTCCGGTCTGCTGGGGGATGAGCACATAGCGGCGGAGGACAGCTGCATCGTAAATCTTGCCCTTGTATTCTTCCCTTTTGAAATCTATGTTGGTCGGGGCTTCCACTTCCTGGCTCCAGAAGCCATTGAATGATGGGAAATCTGCATTCTCGAAACCTGAAAGATTAGCTCTCTGGTAGATCTTGAGTGTTGCATTTACAGGCTGCCCCACCACTACGCTGGTTCTGTCGAGAGACAGGTCCAGGATGATTTCTCCGTAATTGGCGTTCTGGGAGGACGAGGATGGTCTCTGGTTGCCACTTGATGCACTGGGGTCGGAAGCCACGCCCTGCTGGGAGGAATTCCCGGGATTGGACTGGACTGCACCGGAGTTGCTCTGATTGAGCACCTTTACAGTTGCGGGGGAGGACTGGATCTGATTACCCTTGACCATTGCGGTGGCGGGAGGGAGGATGAATTCGCCCTCAGAACGAGGTTTGAGCACATAGGTATAGGACACGGTCCTGCTGGATGTCCTCTTGCCGTTGATGATGCTGACACTGCGGGATGAGGACTCCATAGGCCCGATGAGAAGGTCGAAATCTTCCGGGCATTCCCAATTGAAGTCAGAAGCGGAATTCTCTCCCTCTATGACAAAAACAACACGGAAATCTTCATCCACGCTCACTACGTTATGGACCTGCACCTGAATGGATGACTGTGCGGATGCCACAACTGCCAATGCCAAAAACAATATAGATGTCACAAACTTCTTCATACTACCAATTCTTTTCTTTCTGACGCGACTTCATTGCCGCAGCTTTTTCACGGTTCACTTTGTCCTGGGTTTCCTTTTCTCTTGCCTGGATGGCCTGGAGCATCTGCTGGGCAGCCTGTGGGCTTATTTTTGCATCCTGCTGCTGTGGGGACTGATTTTGCCTGTCCTGGTCATTCCTCTGGTCCTGATTATTGTTCTGATCCTGATTCTGGTCATTCTGCTTTTGATCCTGATTATCCTGATTCTGGTCGTTCTGCTTCTGGTCCTGATTCTGGTTCTGGTCGTCCTGATCCTGATTCTGATCTTGGTTCTGGTTGTCCTGATTGTCTTGATTCTGCTGGTTCTGCTGATTCTGAAGCATCATCTTCGCATAGACATAATTCTCTTTGGCATCCATATCTCCGGGATTCAGCAGCAATGCCTTTTCAAACGCATCCACAGCCCCTTTGTAATCCTGCTTCGCAAGAGCAATGTCCCCAAGATTATAGTAATAGTCAGACTCCCTTGCGGAAGCAGCGGCCTGATCAGCAATTTTCTTCATATAATTCCCGGCCTCATCGTACTGCTCCTGACGATAGAGGTCGCAGGCGAGGTTATAATTGGCAGCGAAGGAAAGCGAATCCTTAACCAGAGCCCTCCTGTAGTCGATTTCTGCCTCCTTGAACTCCCCTTTGCGGTATTCACGGTTTCCTTTGCGCACCTCAGACTTGTCCGTTTGCGCTGACAGCATTTGGGCGGACAAGATCAGTATGCCTGCAAACAATACTTTGACATATCTCATACCTTCACAATTATAGGCGGTCATTTACAAAAAGTCCACAATCATTTGCCGAACAGTCTTATCCTGCTCTTTCTTTGTCCTATCAGTCCCTCAAGCACAAAGAAAGCCAAGGCTATGGCAAAGAAATACATATACTGTTCGTCATATTCCTCAAAGACTACTGAATTGAACTTTTCAGATTCCATTTTCCGGATCTCATCGATGATGGGGTTCAATCCGAATTCGCTGTTGCCGGCACGCACATAGGCGCCACCACCGACTTCTGCTACCTGTTTCAATATATCCTCATCCAGCCGGGTTACAACTATTTCTCCATTTCTGTCCTTCAGCAGTCCCCCTTCCTTGAGCGGAATCGGCTTACCCTCAGGTGAGCCTACGCCAATGGTAAAAACCCTTATCCCCATTTCAGCGGCATTCCTGGCAGCCCCCACAGGGTCGTCCTCGTGATTTTCTCCATCGGTTATCACTATGATGGCACGGCTTTTTTCGCTCTGGGCACTGAATGAACGGGCCGAGGTGTTGATGGCTTCCCCAAGCGCAGTTCCCTGTACCGGGACCGACTCGGTGGAAATGGAATTGAGAAACATCTTGGCGGATACATAGTCTGTGGTCACCGGCAATTGCACATAGGCACCTCCAGCGAACACGACCAGCCCGATTCTGTCATCCCGCAGCTTGTCCACAATCCTGGCTATGGCCAGTTTGGCTCTCTCCAGACGGTTCGGTGAATAATCCTGGGCCAGCATCGAATTGGAGACATCAAGGGCAATCACCACTTCCGCACCCTTGGTCTCGTGTTCCTTGAGCTTGGCTCCAATCAGGGGCCGGGAAAGTCCGATTACGAAGAAAGCAAAACCGAGGCTGAAGAGCGACACCTGCCACCATCCCCTTGAACGGGACCAGGAAGGCATCAGTCTCTCCATCAAGGCCTTATCTCCCAATTTTTCCATTCTGCGGCGGCGCATTTTCCGAAATATGGCATAGGCCACCGGAAAAAGCGGAACCAGCAGGAGCAGCCAGAGATATTGTATATCAGCAAAATACAGCATAATCTTCAAATTTTATGAAAATGGCCTATGGCAGACGACGCAAAAACAGCTTGAGCAGGAACTCCAGCAGCAGGGCCGCAAGGGCTATGAGAGCGTAGGTGCCGAAAAGCTCCTTATAGACCGGGAAACTGTCTATGGTCGTGCGGGCCTTTTCCATTTTATTGATTTCGGCGTAAATTTCAGCGAGTTTGGTGTTGTCCGTAGCCCTGAAATAGCGTCCTCCGGTGGTGGCAGCCACCTCTGAGAGCAACTTTTCATCAATTTCCACCTTCACATTCTGCATTTGGACTCCCCAAGGGGTCATCACCGGATAAGGGGCCGTCCCGTTTGCACCTACGCCTATGGTATAGACTCTCACACCGTAGGTCTTGGCTATCTCGGCCGCGGTTTCAGGAGCAATCTCGCCGCAGTTGTTCACTCCGTCGGTGAGCAGTATCACAACGCGGCTCTTGGCATCGGAGTCCTTCATCCTCGCCACGGCAGTCGCAAGTCCGTTACCTATCGCCGTTCCGTCCTCCAGCAAATCGGTGTTCACCTCCTTCATAAGGTTGATGAGTGTTGCCCTGTCGGTAGTAAGCGGACACTGGGTGAAGGATTCCCCGGCGAAAACGACAATTCCCATTCTGTCGGAAGGTCTTTGGGATATGAATTCAATTGCTATGTCCTTGGCTGCATTGATGCGGTCTGGGGCAAAGTCGCGGGCGAGCATTGAAGTGGAAACGTCCATAGCCAGGACTATGTCAATACCCTCAGTGTCCACCTTTTCCATCTGCTCCGAAGAACGGGGACGGGCTATGGCTATGATAATCATCACCAAAGCGAGTGTTCTGAGCAGGAAAGGCAAGTGGCGGACATATTCCATCACTGAATGTCCTCCTGCGAGGAAAGGAACGGAAGTGGACACCCTCAGATGGGGCGTCCGGCCGAGAAGTTCTCTCAAGACATAGAGCACTGCAAGAAGGCCCGGAATGACGAGCAGCCACAAAAGATGCGGATATTCAAAAAACATCACTATTCCTCCTTCTTTTGGGCAACCGTCTCATTCTCAATGTCAGACTCATAAGTCGAAGTCACGAATTTCACGGCAAGGGGCAAGACGGAAGCATTCTCCTGCTCCGATGCGGCGTGTTTTGCGAACTTGACGAAATCGGCGGTTACAAACATATTCTCAATCTCATCCACAAGCACCTTCTTCTCCACGTCCTCCTTCTCAAACTGGGGCTTGAGTTCCCTGAAAATCTCGGCTGTAGTCATCTCCATTGCACCTATGCCATAACGGGAGGCGATATACTCCCTCAGCACATCAGTCACCCCGGACCAGAAAAGTTTCTGCTTGTCCGGAGCCCAAAGCTTATTGCCACGGTATTCCTCGAGTTTCCTCAGGGCGGTAATATGGGCAGGTTCCTTCACCTGGGATTCACCGGAGGCCTTTTTCCTGAAACGGATAATCAAAAAGACGATCAGGGCTATAATACCGGCAGAGAGCAATCCAATCAGCAGATACGGCAGCACTTCCATAAAAGTGACCGGGTAACGCACCACATCCTTGATGTCGTGGGGAGTGAAGGAAGTAGTGTCCACAGGCATAGTCTTGACTTCAAACCTCAGACTCTCAAGCAGCAGAGTGTCCGGTTCCTCCCCGGGGAACTGCCTGATTACGGGGAGTTGCGGCAACACATATTCTCCCTGGTCGAATGCAGTCAGGACTGCACCCACCTTGATGTCGTATCTGGTCACAGGGGATTCCTTCCCCGGTTTATAAACTTTGAGGGTGTCACAGGCCCACGGCCGGACTATCCTCACCGAAGCCGTGTCCTTCAGTTCCGGAAGGGCTATCCCCGTTCCTTCCGGCACCTTCTCGAACAGGACCCCGTAGAGCAGCTGGTCGGCTATGAGTATGCTGTCCCTCTTCTGCAACTGCTCCAGAAACGGAGTCTGCGCAGACAGAGACAGGCAGGCAAAAGCCGCAGCCAATATTGTTAGGAATTTCTTCATATCGCTTTACCTTTGGCTGAATAGCATCATCAGGGCTTTCACATAATCTTCATCAACAGCCACTTTCACCCTGTCGATATTGTATTTGGACAGGAGTTTGTCTTCATTGGCCCGCAAGGACGCGAACCAGGCTTCATAAGCCTCCCTCACCTTTCTGCTCCCGGTGTCCACCCAGGCTGTCTTTCCCGTTTCCGAGTCCTTGATGTTCACAAGACCCACATTCGGGATTTCCCGCTCAAGGGGGTCATAGACCTCAACCACAGATATGTCGTGACGGTTGGCGGCCACCTTTATCGCCTCTTCGTAACGGGGATTCGCATCGGCATCCGCATCTATGAGATCTGAAAGCACAAATGCGTTGCAACGCTTCTTCAGGGCATTGGTGAGATAGCGCAGAGCTTCGGAAAGATCGGTGCCCGTGGACTGGGGTTCATATTCAAGCACCTCCCTTATGATGTGGAGCAGGTGAGAACGGCCCTTTTTCGGAGGGATGAACTTCTCCACCTTGTCGCTGAAGAAAAGTGCACCCACCTTGTCGTTGTTGATTATGGCTGAGAATGAAAGCACTGCCGCGATTTCAGCAATCATATCCCTTTTCACCATACCTCTGGTACCGAAGAGTCCGGAACGGCTGACATCTATCAGGAGTACGACCGTCAGCTCCCTCTCCTCCTCGAATACCTTCACATAAGGCGCACGCAGACGGGCGGTTACGTTCCAGTCCATATTCCGGACATCATCCCCCCACTGGTACTCCCTGACTTCGCTGAAAGCCATACCGCGGCCCTTGAAGGCAGAGTGATACTCTCCCGCGAAAATCTGGTGCGAGAGAGCCTTGGTCTTGATTTCTATTTTTCTGACCTTTTTGAGAAGGTCGGTTTCATTCAATTCTGCCATTGCACAAAATCTACTAAGGAACTTCCACAAAGTTCACAATCTTGTCGATAATGGCATCAGTGGTGACATTTTCCGCCTCAGCCTCGTAGGTCAGCCCTATCCTGTGACGGAGAACTTCGTGGCAGACCGCCCTCACGTCCTCCGGAATCACATAGCCGCGTCTCTTGATGAAAGCATAGGCCTTTGCTGCAGCTGCGAGGGAGATGCTGGCACGAGGAGATGCACCGTATGCAATCAGGCCGGAGAGGTCAGCAAGTCCATATTCTGCAGGTGTCCTGGTGGCATAGACGAGGTCCACGATATAACGCTCGATTTTCTCATCCATATAGACCTCACGCACAATCTCGCGGGCCCTTATGATATCCTCAGGCTTGAGCACCTGGGAGGCTTTCGGGAACTCCCCGGAATTGTTCATACGGAGAATCAGCTTTTCCTCCTCCTTCTTCGGATAGGTCACCACAACCTTGAGCATAAAACGGTCCAGCTGGGCCTCAGGGAGAGGATAGGTACCCTCCTGCTCAATAGGGTTCTGGGTTGCCATCACAAGGAAAGGCTCCGGAAGACGGAAAGTCTCGTCACCTATGGTCACCTGTCTTTCCTGCATGGCCTCAAGCAAGGCTGACTGCACCTTGGCCGGAGAACGGTTGATCTCATCCGCAAGCACGAAATTGGCGAAGACCGGACCCTTGCGGATCTGGAACTGCTCGGATTTCTGGGAATAGATCATAGTACCGAGTACATCGGCAGGAAGCAAGTCAGGGGTAAACTGGATACGGCTGAATTTGCCGCCCACCGCTGAGGCGAGAGTGTTGATTGCCAAAGTTTTGGCAAGGCCCGGAACTCCTTCGAGAAGGATGTGCCCATTGGCGAGAAGACCGATGAGAAGGTTCTCCACCAACTGTTTCTGACCGACGATGACTTTGTTCATCTCCATCGAAAGTATATCCACAAAGGAACTTTCTCTCTGGATGCGGTCATTCAGTTCTTTGATATTTACACTGTCCATTATAATTATTTTTAACTTTGTCCCAAATTCAGAAGTCTATGAGATATATAGCCACCTTGTCATATTGCGGAAAAGAACTCAGCGGCTGGCAGAAACAGCGCAATGCAAGCACCGTCCAAGGCGAATTGGAACGTGCGTTGGGGATACTTGCCGCTGCCCCTGTCGAAACCGTCGGTGCTGGCAGGACCGATGCCGGAGTGAATGCAGTGAATTATGTCTGCCACTTCGATTTGCCTGAGCCGTTTCCGATGGCAAAGCCAGACCTGTTGCACAAAATCAATGCCATCCTGCGTAAAGATATAGTAATCCACGACATAACTCCTGAAAAATCTTTTGAAAGCCTGGCTGATACGCCCCGTCCCATCCACGCGAGATTTTCTGCCAGGGAAAGGACTTACCGCTATTTCATCCACCGTGCAAAGGACCCTTTCATAGAGAACCTTTCCTGGCGCTGCGTCTGGCCTCTGGATATGGACAAGATGAACCGCTCTTGCGGTTTTCTCCTTGGGGAACACGATTTCAGCTGCTTTGAGAAAGTGGGCGGGAACAACAAAACCAGTATATGCACGGTCCTCAAGGCCGGCTGGGAAAGATGGACACCTTCGCATATCGGAATGACCGGCTATCCCGACGACGGGCACTATATGGTTTTCACCATCAGCGCAGACAGGTTTCTGCGGAATATGGTAAGGGCCATCGTGGGAACTATGGTGGATGTGGGACGGGGCAGGATTGAGCCGGAGGAAGTGGCGGAAATCATACGGCGGGGCAAACGCAGCGAAGCCGGAGAGTCTGTCCCCGGCTTCGCGCTGTTTCTTTCCAAAGTAAGTTACTAAGTTATTTTTGGAAAATATCCTTGATACTGCCCAAAGAAGAGAGCATATTGGATGCTTCGTAAGGGAGGTAAACGGTCTTGTTGTCCTTGCCGCTGACCATTTCCTTGAGTGTGTCTATGTATTTGACAGCCAACATATAGGCAGCAGGATCTGTCTTTGCGGCAGCCACTGCCTCGGCCACCAGACGGATGGCATCGGCCTCAGCCTGAGCCTGGAGCACCTTTGCCTGGGCCTCACCTTCTGCACGCAGAATCTGGGCGGTCTTCTCGGCCTGGGCGTTGTTGATTTCAGACTCCTTGTCTCCCTCAGACTTGAGGATGGCGGATTTCTTTTCACCTTCTGCACGGAGGATTTCGGCACGTCTCATACGCTCGGCCTGCATCTGCATTTCCATAGACTCACGCACGCTGTCCGGAGGTGTGATATCCTGAAGCTCGACACGGTTCACTTTCACACCCCATTTGTTGGTGGCATCGTCCAGGACTGCACGGAGCTTGGAATTGATGGTGTCACGGGAGGTGAGGGTCTCATCCAATTCGAGTTCACCTATGACATTACGCAAAGTGGTCTGGGTGAGTTTCTCTATTGCGTTAGGCAGATTGTCGATTTCATAGACGGACTTTTTCGCATCCACAATCTGGAAATACAGAAGGGCATTGATCTGGGTGCTGACATTGTCCTTGGTAATCACGGTCTGCTTCGGGAAATCATACACCTGCTCTCTCAGGTCAATTACTGAGGTTGAAGATATCTTTACTATCGGCTCGCCACCGAATGCAGAGGACACCACCTTGCGGGAGGTCACGACTTTGGCCTTGTCGATGATTGGCCAGATGATCTGGATACCAGGGGAAAGGACACGGTCGAATTTTCCGAGCCTTTCAACCACCCTCGTTTCCGACTGCGGAATAATCTTGATTCCGCGAATGATGTAAATTACTACGATAGCAGCAATTACAATCAAAACTATTGTTCCGGCTGACATAACTTTATTCAGGTTTAACTGTTAGAATTATACTGTCGTAAGATACGATGACCACCTTGGCCCCAACAGGAATATTTTCTCGTGGGCGGATTTCGTCATTTTCCCTCGAGAGCACTGCCTGCCATTCGTCCCCGTCCACCTTGACGCGACCTGCATCTTCGGCAGGAATTTCTTCGATGACCGTGGCTGTGCGACCTATGAGACTTTCCATATTGGACTTGTATTGACCCTTGCGCTCAGCCCTTTTGGACAGAACTTTGAGTGCAAAAGGACGCACAAAAAGGAAGGCCAGCAATGAAGCCACGACAAAAATGGCAATCTGCCAGTTAAGAGTCGCCGGGGCAATAGCAGCCAGGACACAACTGCAAAGACAGCCTATTGAAAGGCAGGCCACGGCAAATCCCGGAGTGAAAATTTCAATCAGAAAAAGCAGCAGTGCTGCAAGCATCCAAATTAACCAAAGGTCCATTTCTTGAAAATTTTACAAAATCGCTCAAAGATATGAATATAGAAGGAAAAAACAAAGGAATTGCATAAAACAAAAACCCGCAGACCAAAGCCTGCGGGTTAATTGTAAACTGACAGAAAAATCAGTCGGCGAGGGAGAATCTGCGGAATCCGAGGATCTGGGCATCCTTGTCGGAAGCAGCGAGCACTTCTTTTACGAGCTGCTTGCCGTCGCCCATCTGGTAAACCTGCTCAAGAAGAGTGTTCTCCTTGAAGAATTTGCCAAGTTTGCCCTTTGCAATCTGCTCGAGCATAGCTTCAGGCTTACCGGCCATCTTAGGATCTTCCTTCATCTGCTCCTTGTAGATCTGGATTTCCTTCTCTACAACCTCAGCAGGGCAATCCTTGTCGGATACAGAAACCGGGTTCATAGTCGCAACCTGGATTGCGATTCCCCTTGCAACATCTGCACTCACTTCCTTGCTGAAGCCCACTACAGCAGCCACTTTGCCGTTGTGGTGGATATAAGAAGCTGCGAAAGCTGCGGAAATTGGTGAGTAGTAAGCAACCACGTGCTTCTCACCGGTCTTTCCAGTCTGCTCAGTAACGGCTGCCTCAACGGTTCTGCCGTCTGCAAGAACTACGGACATAAGAGCGTCCTTGTCTGCAGGGTAAGCTGCAATTGCCGCATCAGCTATGGAGTTTGCAAGAGCCTGGAATTCAGCATTCTTGGAAACGAAGTCGGTTTCACAGCCAAGGCATACGAGGATAGCCTTCTGTCCGTCGATGCGTGCGAGCACTGCACCTTCGGTGGTCTCCCTGTCTGCGCGTTTTGCTGCAACAAGTTTGCCTTTTTCGCGGATGATTTCCTGTGCGCGATTGTAGTCGCCTTCAGCCTCGATGAGAGCCTTCTTGCAGTCCATCATACCTGCTCCTGTCATTTGACGCAATTTCATTACGTCAGCTGCTTTGATTTCCATTGTGTAAGCGAATTTATTCGTTAATTATTCCTCTGCCGGAGCTTCTGCTGCAGGCTCCTCTGCCTTCGCGCCTTTGCGTGCACGGAGTTTCTTGCCTGCAACCGGCTTTTCTTCAGCTGTCTCTGCTTCCTTTTCCTTCTCGAGTTTTCTCTCGCTCAAGCCTTCATTGATGGCAGCGCACATAACGTCCATAATGTAAGCGATGGACTTTGCTGCATCGTCATTAGCCGGAATCACATAATCAATCGGAGTGGGATCGCAACAAGTATCAACCATAGCGATAACCGGAATGTTAAGACGGTTTGCCTCTTTTACGGCATTCATCTCTTTCTGTACGTCCACTACGAAAAGTGCGGAAGGAAGACGGCTGAGATCCTTGATGGAACCGAGGTTCTTCTCAAGCTTAGCCCTCTGACGAGTGACCTGAAGACGCTCACGCTTTGCGAGTGTGTCGAAAGTTCCGTCTTCGATCATCTTGTCGATTGTGTTCATTTTCTTTACAGCCTTGCGGATGGTAGGGAAGTTGGTAAGCATACCACCAGCCCAACGCTCAGTCACGTAAGGCATATTGACTGCAGCGGCCTTCTCTGACACGATGTCCTTTGCCTGCTTCTTGGTTGCCACGAAGAGGACCTTGCGGCCTGAACGTGCAAGCTGTTTGAGAACATCTGCGGCCTCGTCAATCTTTACTATACTTTTATGCAGGTCGATGATGTGGATACCCTTCTGCTGGTCGAAGATGTAAGGGGCCATCTTAGGGTTCCATTTTCTCGCCAAGTGTCCGAAGTGAACACCTGCATCAAGCAATTCCTGGAAATTTGATCTTGGCATTGTTGTAAAATGTTTGTTTTGTTTAAACTTTTCTCCTTTCGGGTTGCCTTCCCTGAGGAGACTCTTTTCATTATTCCGGAGTAGCGGTCTTGGCCGGTCTCCTGAATTTCCGCAGCCAGGCAATCTGTCAGGCAGCCCGCGGGAATTCCCATCCCCAATCGGAGTCCTGCGATTTGTAACCGGACTGTGCTTTTTGTTTGTAAATCAGTTGATTAACGTTTGCTGAACTGGAAGCGTCTACGTGCACCAGGCTGACCAGGTTTCTTACGCTCAACCTCACGGGCGTCACGTGTAAGGAATCCTGCAGACTTGAGGGCTGAACGGTAAGCCTCAGTGTCGATTTCGCAAAGAGCGCGTGCGATACCGAGACGTGCAGCTTCAGCCTGTCCTTTGATTCCGCCGCCGCAAAGATTGATCTTCACGTCGTACTGGCCTTCAGTGCCTGTTACAGAAAACGGCTGGTTTACGATATAACGGAGGGCCTCGTCACAGAAATAATTGTCGAGTTCGCGGCCGTTGATAACGATATTGCCTTTTCCTGCTGAAACATAAACGCGAGCAACTGCTGATTTACGTCTTCCAAGGGCGTTAACTGCTTTCATCTACTCTGCTTAAATTTCGTTTAACTTAATCTCTTTTGGGTTCTGTGCCTGATGTGGATGCTCAGGACCTGCGTAAAGGTAGAGGTTGTTGATGATTTTGCTTCCAAGACGATTCTTCGGGAGCATACCCTTGACAGCCATCCTTACAAGCTCGGTAGGTCTCTTCTTGAGGATCTCCTTCGGTGTGGTGAATCGCTGTCCACCAGGGTTTCCGGTGTAGCGGACATACACTCTGTCAGTCATCTTCTTGCCAGTGAGCCTTACTTTGTCCGCATTGACTATGATGACGTTGTCACCGCAGTCAAGGTTCGGAGTGAAGGAAGGTTTGTTCTTGCCGCGGAGGACAAGAGCAACTCTGGAAGCAAGACGGCCGAGCACCAAGTCGGTAGCATCAATCACAAACCACTCTTTCTTGATATCGCCAGCTTTGAGCGATACAGTTTTGTAACTTTGTGTGTCCATCTTGATTGTTAATGGTTAATACTTAATAATTTAGTTGCGAGCCTATTCTACATAGGGGGTGCAAAGGTAGTAAAAAATTTCTACCTGACAAAATTTTATGCAAAAGTGGCCTGTTCGGGCCACTTTTGCATAAAATTTTGTCATATTATCCTACCCCCAGTCGCCGGAGGCGACAGCCCCTGGGGGCATGCCGAAATGGCGAGCCATTTCGGGCGACTCCGAGACTCCATTACATTCCGTCTCTCCATCGCTACGGCTTGAGCCGTATTGCGCTTCGCGCAAGAAAGAGGATTGACTGTGAAGGCTTCTTTTACATAAAATTTTGTCATATTTTCCAACCCCCAGTCGCCGGAGGCGACAGCCCCGAGGGGCATGCCGAAATGGATTTTCCATTTCGGGTGGCTCCAAGGCTTCGCATCGCTTCGCCTTTCCACCACTACGGCTTGCGCCGTATTGCGCTACGCAAATTAAATGGAAAGGACGTTGAGGACGTTGATGAGTTCCTTGTCTATAGGCTTGTCGATGTGGATGGCTTTATTTATAGGAACATAGACAATCTTGTCATCCTTGACACCTATCATAATGTTCCTCTGTCCGTCCTTGAGCGCCTCGATGGCCGCCACACCCAAACGGCTGGAAAGAATACGGTCCTGAGCCGTAGGGCTACCTCCCCTCTGCAGATGTCCGAGTATGGTTACACGGGCCTCATATTCAGGATATTCCTTGAGCAGACGGTCAGCATAATACTGAGCTCCGCCCGTACCGTCCTTCTTGCTCTCGGACACCAGTACGATTGAACTGTTCTTGCTCTTGCGGACTCCGCGGCCGATGAAAGTTGCCAACTGGTCCACGTCAGTGCGGTCCTCAGGTATGATGGCCGCCTCCGCTCCCGTGGCAATAGCCGCATTCTGTGCCAGGAAACCGGCATCGCGTCCCATCACCTCCACAAAGAAGATGCGGTTGTGAGAGTTGGCCGTATCCCTGATCTTGTCCACGCAATCCATAATGGTGTTGAGCGCAGTGTCATAGCCTATGGTAGTATCTGTTCCATAAAGGTCGTTGTCTATGGTGCCCGGAAGCCCCACCACAGGTATATCATATTCCTGGGCAAAGAGCTGTGCCCCGGCAAGCGAACCGTTGCCTCCGATAACGATAAGCGCATCAATTGCATTGGCCTTAATCGTCTCGTATGCCTTGGCCCTGCCCTCTTCTGTCATAAACTCCTTGCTCCTTGCCGTGCGCAGGATGGTACCACCCCTGTTGATGGTTCCGCTGACACTTTCGGTCGTGAAATCCTTAACCTCATTATGTATAAGTCCCTCATATCCTTTGAGGATTCCCTTCACTGCCCAACCGTTATAGATTGCCGCCCTTGTGACGGCCCTTATAGCCGCATTCATTCCCGGAGCATCCCCACCGGATGTGAGCACTCCGATTGTTTTGATTCTTGCCATTTGTTGTATTGTTTATTCATTTTGTTCGGGCGACAAATTTCGTGCAAAAAATCAATATATTTTATATTTTTGTAGGATTTTTTCACACTAATGAAAATAGGCGAAAACATAGTGCTCAGGGACAAGCCCCTGTTTCTGGCTCCGATGGAGGACGTGACCGATCCGTCTTTCCGCTGGGCCTGCAAGGAATACGGGGCGGATGTGGTCTATACCGAGTTCATTTCGTCTGACGGGCTCATACGCGACGCGCGCAAATCTTTGGAAAAACTCAAAACCTACGATTATGAGGGGCCTGTGGGGATTCAGATTTACGGGAGCATTCCGGAGGCTATGGTGGATGCGGCGAGAATGGCGGACAGGGCTACGGAACTGGTTGAGACTCACGGTGCTGACCTGATTGACATCAATTTCGGATGTCCGGTGAGCAAAATTGCGCGCCGGGGAGCAGGGAGCGGGATGATGAAGGAGCCGGACAAGATGGTGGAAATAACAAGGATGGTGGTGGAAGCTGTGGGGAAACCTGTGACGGTCAAGACGCGCCTGGGCTGGGACGAAGACTCAAAAATAATAGTGGAACTTGCTGAACGTCTGCAGGATACGGGGATTCAGGCCCTGACCGTTCACGGACGCACCCGCTGCCAGATGTATAAGGGTGAGGCAGATTGGACGCTGATTGGCAAGGTGAAGGAGAACCCTCGTATGCATATACCCATAATAGGTAACGGGGACATCCGGACTCCGGAAGATGCAGCCAATGCTTTTGACCGCTATGGGGTGGACGGGATAATGATAGGCCGGGCAACTTTCGGGCATCCGTGGATTTTCAGGGAGATAAGGCATTATCTGGACACAGGGGAGAAACTTCCGCCGATGAATGTGAGAGAAAGAGTGGACTTGGCTCGCAGACATCTGGCCAAGTCTTTGGAACTCAAGGGAGAACACATAGGTGTTATAGAGATGCGAAGGCATTTTTCCTGCTATTTCAAGGGACTGCCCAACTTCAAGGAAACAAGGCTCAAATTGGTGACATTATACGACATTCCGCAGATTTACGGCTTGTTGGATGAGATCGAAGAAAGGTGGGGCGACTATGCTCCGGAGGCCGTATCAGTTTATCAACCAGAATAAGAAACATATTAGTTATTTTACCGCAAGAGACTATGATTGACAGACTTCTCCTGTTCCCATATTATCTGACTCTTAAAACCCGACATTTTCTTTTCGACCACGGATTCAGAAAGGTCAGGAAAGGGGCTATTCCGACCATAGGCATAGGAAATGTGACTGTGGGAGGAACTGGGAAAACTCCACATACTGAATTGATTGTCAAAGAGTTGATTGAAAATTGCGGAGTGGATGCGGGCAGTCTTGCAATATTGTCCAGGGGACATAAGAGGTCACTGAAAGGTTTCCAGGTGGTGGATGCTGAAGGAAAGGCCAAGGAATATGGAGACGAGCCCCTGCAGATGAAGCGGAAATTTCCGGAAATAACCGTGGCAGTGGACAAAGACAGGCTTCACGGGCTCAAAGTTCTGGCTGACCCACAGTCCTTTCTGTCCACGAAGAAGGCTAAAAAATGCAGGGCAAAGGCCATCCCGGCAGCATCCATTGCAGTTTTGGACGATTGTTTCCAATACCGTAACCTCAAGCCTGACCTGAGCATAGTGCTGGTGGATTACAACAGACCTGTGACCGGGGATATGCTGCTGCCTTTGGGCAATCTGAGGGATTTGCCGGAGAGGATAGCGGATGCGGATGTGCTGATAGTCACAAAGTGTCCTTGGGAACTGACCCCCTGGGAAGAGGACAAGTGGGCGCTTTCCATGGGCATAGAAAGATACAATCAGAAGGAAGCCTGCGGAATCAGGGGTGACAATGGCAGGAAACAGTATCTTTTCTTTACACGCACCGGTTACGACACAGCTCTGCCCGTGTTTCCGGAGGGTGACAACAGATATCTGTACTCAAAGATGGCGGTGATGTTCAGCGGTATTGCGGACGACACGGCATTTTCGGAGCAGCTCAGGCTGAGTTACAGGCTTGTGGGGCATCTCAAGTTTCCGGACCATCACAAATTCAGCCGTGCGGACATCAGGGCTGTGGAGAGGCAGGCTGCGGAATTCCCTACATCTCTGGTGATTACTACAGAAAAAGATGCCCAGAGGGTGAGGGATTGCAGCAGGATTTCCGACGAGCTCAAAAAACGGCTGTTCTATCTGCCAATCAAGGCGGAGTTCCTTTCAGACTCCGCCCGCGAGGTTTTTCATTCAATCATTTTCTCCGCAGCAACCATTCGGTTGTGAGGAATTAGGCGAGGAGTGCAACGCAGAAATCGCCTCTTTAGCTCACTCCTGCGCTTTGACGGAAGCTTCGTGGATGGCATTAAATACAACTTTGATGAAATCCTCGTCCAACCCATGCTCCCGCCCCTTCTCAATCATCTCAGCCAAAACCTGGTCCCACCTGGAAGTCTGCAAAATAGCAATATTGTTCTCCCTCTTGCTCTGCCCAATCTTGCGGCTGATTTCCATACGCTGGGCAAGCAGATGAATCAAATTGTCATCCACCACGTCAATCTTAGCACGTAACTGATTGATGGTCTCACGATAAGCACTGTCGGATGTGTCCGCATCCCTGACTATTAGCTTATTCTCCAGCAAATCCTTAAGGTCAGCCGGAGTGAGCTGCTGCTTGGAATCGCTCAAAGCACAGGCAGGATCGCAGTGGCTCTCCACCATAAGCCCCTCAAGTCCAAGGTCCATAGCCCTCTGTGAAAGTTCCTGGAGATATTCCCTACTGCCGGCAAGGTGGCTCGGGTCGCAGAACACCGGAATCTGAGGGAAGCGGCTGCGGAGCTCAATCACGTACTGCCAGAGAGGGTCGTTTCTGTATTTGATTTTCTCGCTTGTGGAGAAACCCCTGTGGATAACTCCAAGTTTGCGTATGCCGGCACGGTGGAGTCTCTCAAGTGCTCCAATCCAAAGGTCCAGGTCGGGGTTCACCGGATTCTTAACCAGTACAGGAATGTCGGTATCGGCAAGGGCGTCCGCAATCTCTTGCACGAGGAAAGGATTCGCACTGGTTCGTGCACCCAGCCACACGAGGTCCACACCGTGCTTTATGCACTCGAAAACGTGCTTTTCACTTGCAACCTCAGTGGCAACCTTCATCCCGTATTCCTTCTTCACTCTCTGGAGCCACTTCAATCCCGGCACACCAATACCTTCAAAGCATCCAGGATGGGTCCTCGGTTTCCATATTCCCGCACGGAACACATTGATACCGAACTCTTTAAGCCCTGCGGCAGTCTGCATTATCTGGTCTTCGCTTTCAGCGCTGCACGGTCCGGCAATCACGCACGGACGAGGCGGAAGGGAAAACATTCCCCATTCATTCAGGGGTACTATGTCGAATTTCTCAGTCATAGGTATTATTATTTCATTATCTTAGTATTCTCTTTATGCGGTTGGCCTGAAATATAAGTTCACGTATCGCATCCCCGTCACATTCATCCACAGCCTTGCGGAACCTGCCCATCATCTCCATATATGTGTCCATAACCTGAAGCACATTCTCCCTGTTCTGCGTAAGAATAGGCACCCACATATCCGCATTGCTCTTGGCAAGACGCACAGTGGAGGAAAAACCTCCGGAAGCCAGGTCGAAGATATGCTTTTCGTCCTTCTCCTTTTCCAGAACCGTCAGAGCAAGGGCGAAAGAAGTGACGTGAGAAATGTGGGAAACATAAGCCGTGTGCACGTCGTGGTTGGCCGCATCCATAGGTATTACCCTCATATTCAGGCAGTCATATATTTCCTCAACCAGTTTGACAGCCTCCGGAGCGGAATCGTCCTTATTGCAGATGATGCAGGCTCTTCCGTCAAAAAGTCCCGGCTGCGCAGCCCAAGGCCCGGAATACTCCGTTCCCGCCATAGGATGCGTGGGCACATAGAAGCGGCGAAGAGGATGTTCTTGCACAGCTTCCACCAGCGCGGACTTCGTGGAACATACATCAATGACGATTTTATCACCTTCACAGTCCGCAAAAATGTCCAGAACCTGCGGCAACATAGCCAAAGCAGCCCCCACCGGCACCGCAAGCACCAGAAGGTCACTCCTGCGGGCACACTCCTCCAATGGCAGAATCTCATCCACAAGTCCCAGATTCAGAGCCGCTTCCGCATTGACCGGCTCAGCCTCCACCCCGAGCACGACCTCCGCGAATCCCCTCTTGCGGAGATCCAGCGCCATCGACCCGCCTATGAGACCAAGTCCAACAACTCCCAATGTCCTCACCTTCGGCATATCAGAGCACCTTCTTTATCCTTTCGTAGGCTTCTTCGAGTTTTTCAGCTGTGGCGCAGAGGGATATGCGGATATAGTCTCGTCCGTTGCTTCCGAAAATGCAGCCAGGAGTAATGAAAACTCCGGTTGAATAGAGCAGGTAGTCGGAAATGATTTCTCCCTTTGATTTTGCAACTCCGTCTTCAGGTCGGCTGAGCGAAAGATCTGCATCCGCTGCCAGTTTCTCTGCATCCGCAAGCCTTGTCAGAAGAGGATTGTTGTCTTTCACCCTACCCCACACGAAGAGGCCTGTACCATCAGCAAGATATTCAGCATCAAGCATTTCCATAATACGTCCAGCCACCTTGCGTCTTTCACGGTAGCCCTCGTTGAGTTGCTCGAACCATTCCTCACCCTCAGAAAGAGCAGCAACTGCAGCCATCTGCATAGGCTTGAACATACCTGAATCCATCTGCGACTTCACCTTCAGCACCGAAGATATGAGTTCAGCATCTCCTGCCACCATTCCGATACGCCATCCGGACATATTGTGTGCCTTGCTGAGGGAGTTGAGCTCTATGCAGCACTCCTTTGAACGCGGCACGGAGAAAACTGAAAGAGGCTTGTCCGTAAGGATGAAACTGTAAGGATTGTCGTTCACGAGCAGGATGTCGTGCTCCAGGGCGAATTTCACAGCCTTGCGGTAGAGTTCCGGCGAAGCTGCCTTTCCTGTAGGCATTGAAGGATAGTTCATCCACATCATCTTCACTCCACGCAGGTCCATCCTCTGAAGGGCCTCGAAATCAGGCTCCCAGTTGTTCTCCGGAAGCAGGTCGTAGGTCACTATGTCTGCCTCAACCAACTCGAGAGCGGAGGTGTAGGTCGGATAGCCCGGGTTTGGCACGAGCACCTTGTCTCCCCTGTTGATGAAAGCCAGCGCAAGCAACAGAATACCCTCCTTGGAACCCGCCAGCGGCTGTATTTCGTTTTCCGGGTTGAGCTGCACGCCATACCACTTGGCATACCAGTCAGAATACGCCTTGCGCAGCTCTGGAGAGCCCTTGTAATTCTGATATACGTGTACGTCGCTGCGACGGGCAGTTTCACAGAGAGCCTCGATTGCTGAAAGCGGCGGCATCCTGTCCGGTGCACCTATTCCCAAGCTGATGAGAGCAGGTTCTCCCTTGGACTCACGCAGAGCTCTCACTGCTGCGAGTTCCTTGTTTTTCCTTGAGAAGTAGTACTCTTTTACCACTTCCGTCCTTTTTGCTGGTTTAATCATATTGTTAAAGTTTAATTCTACTGACCACGAACCGCAGAGGCGGCCTGCAAAAATAAGAAAAAAATACCTATTCTTTTACCGAAAAGAACAGGTATTCGAAATCTATTCTGCTCTCTCCGTTAGAGGACGGCAGGAAAATAATTGTGGATGCAAACTGCCACAGTCACAGATGCGAAGCCGAGGAAAAACAGCGTTGCAACTATGTAAGAAAGCACCTTAAGTCTCTTGAGCCAGATGTTGTTGTTCAGGCCGACGGTCTGGAATGCGCTCCAGAAACCGTGGGTAAGGTGGAACCAGATTGCACCGAACCACACCAGATAGAGAATTGCAACCCACCATACTCCGAAAGTCCTGTCGAGCAGAGCGTAAGGATCAGACATTTCCTGACCTGTGAACTCCTTGAGCTGCATATCTGCCCAGAAATGGGTGAGGTGGAAGGCGATGAAACCGAGGATGATGATTCCGAGCACTATCATATTGCGGGAAGCCCAGGAATCTGTCTTTGCCTTGCTGGAAACAGCATAACGGCAATAGCCTCCGCGGGCACGGAGATTGGTCCAGGTGAGGTAGCATCCATAGAAGATGTGGATGAGGAACCCGAGTGCAAGCACAGGCACCATCACGGTCACAATCGGCAGGGACATAAAGTCGCAACCGGCCTTGAAAAGACCGTCCGGACTGCCGTATGAACCGGTAAACAAATCAATTACAGAAAACAGGTTAATCGACACATGAAGCAGGAGGAATACAATGAGGAAAAGTCCCGAGATGCTCATAATGAGCTTCTTGCCGATTGATGATGTTAGAATGTTAGCCATAAATATGTCTATTGTCTTTACTTAAACTTCTGTTTCAAGGACTGCAAAGATATATTCTTTCTTGCAACTTTCATAATTATTCGATACTTTTGTTTGATTTACCGTTTATGGATAAAACAACACAGCTATGGAAAACAAATCTAAAAAATATCACAGAGTGCTGCTCAAGCTCAGCGGCGAAAGTCTCGGAGGTTCACAGGGCAAGGGTATCGATGAAAACCGCCTTGCAGAATACGCAGAAGAAATTGCCGCTGCTGTCCGCAAGGGGCTGCAGGTGGCCATAGTCATAGGAGGAGGCAATATATTCCGCGGCCTTAGCGGAGTGGGCAAAGGTTTCGACCGGGTGAACGGTGACAAGATGGGTATGCTTGCCACCGTTATCAATTCTCTGGGACTGATGATGGCTCTTCGCAGCGCCGGTGTGGAGGCCGAGGTCTTCACCGCAACTCCGATGATGCCTGTGGCAAGATATTATATGAGGGACGATGCCGTTGCCCTGATGGAAAAGGGAGGGGTTGCCCTGATTGCAGGAGGCACTGGTAATCCTTTCTTCACCACCGACTCGGGTTCCGCACTCAGGGCACTGGAAATCGGGGCCGATGCTCTTCTTAAGGGCACAAGGGTGGACGGAGTCTATACCGCAGACCCGGAAAAGGACCCTGATGCCGTGAAATACGATGAGTTGAGCTTCGACAAGGCCCTTGAAGACAGGCTCAAGATTATGGATCAGACGGCATTTGCTCTGTGCAGGGAAGGGAATATGCCTATCATTGTGTTCGATATGAACTGCAAGGGCAATCTGAGCAAGCTCGTGGACGGGGAAAAAGTCGGCACGCTTGTACACGTATAAACGCGGCTCGTCCGTGATAGAGACAGGGCCAGGTCACATACACAAAGCCAACAAATCAAACAACAACTTATTATGATAGAGAAAGCAAAAGAAATTCTGGAAGAAGCCGGAATGGGAATGGAAGATGCAGTTGCCTTCCTCGAAGAAGACCTCAAGACCTACAGGGTGGGCAAAGCAAATCCGACTGTGTTTGCAAACGTGCTCGTGGACTATTACGGTTCACTCACACCTATTCCTCAGGTGGCTTCGGTCACTGCTCCTGATGCAAGAACTCTCGCAATCCAGCCGTGGGAGAAGAAGATGATTCCGGTCATCGAGAAAGCCATACTGGATGCCAACCTCGGACTCACTCCGTCCAACAACGGCGAGACCATACGCTGCAACGTACCGCCTCTCACAGAGGAGCGCCGCAAGGAACTCATCAAGAAGGCCAAGGCTGCCGGAGAGAGCGCAAAAATCGTTGTCCGCAACTCCCGCCGCGATGCCATCGAGGCCCTGAAGAAGGCCCAGAAGGAAGGTCTTTCGGAAGATGTGCAGAAGGATTACGAGCAGAACGTTCAGAAAGAGACCGACAAATGGATTGCAACGATTGACGAACTCGTCTCTGCAAAGGAGAAGGACATCCTGACTGTCTGAAAAGTTACGGTTTATGAACAAGAAACTCAAGAACATCGCGTCCAAACCGGGCACGATGAGGTCTAATGGTGACTATGAATGGCATTTCTCCACCTTCGGAGGAGTGACAAGAGTCAACGTCAGCACCGGCGAGGACATAGCGCACCTGCGCGAACTCGACCAAAAACTCTGGACTGTCCTGAGTTGTCCTGCAGCAGGTCTTGAAATGGATCCGGAAACACTTTCCATAGTGGATCTGGACAAGGACGGCAACATACACGTCAACGAAGTGCTCAAGACCGTGGACTGGCTCAAAACTGTCCTCACGAATCTGGACCCGCTCGTGGACAAAAGCCCTGCCCTGAAACTCTCGGCAATCCGCACAGACACCCCTCAGGGTTCACTGCTGCACAGTTGCGCACTTCAATTGCTGAAAAACAAGGCGGAACATTGTCCCGAGGCAAGTCTGGAAGATCTCACTCTCGGGGATGTTTCCGACAGGGAGGCCATATTTGCAGGCACGAAATTCAACGGGGACGGGGTCATCATCCCGGAATCTGCCGATGATGAAGGCCTGAGAAAACTGATTGAAGAATGTATGTCCACTGTCGGCAGCGTGAAGGACAGGAGCGGAAAAGACGGCATAGACAGCGCAAAACTGGATGCCTTCTATGCAGCCGCAGCGGCTTTGAACACCTGGAAAAAAGCTGACACAGAGGACCTTTATGCCTATGGAGCAGACACCGCAGCTGCCCTTGATGCCTGCAATGCCCTCAAGTCCAAGGTAGCAGACTTCTTTATGCGATGCTCCCTTGCTAAGTTCAACCCTGACAGCACTGCCGTACTCGATGTCACAGCCGCGCAAATCGGCGGAATCAGTGAGAAGGACTTGTCTGCAAGTGCAGCTGAGATTGCAGCCTACCCTATTGCCCGAGTCAACCCGGAAGGAAAACTGGACTACGACAGCATCAACCCTGCCTGGCAGGCTGCATTCAGCAAGTTCAAGTCCCTGGTGCTGGACAAGGAATTTCCTCAGGCCAAGGCCATCACCGAAGACCAGTGGAAGACTTGCTCTGCCAAACTGGATGCCTATGCAGCCCATATCTCGTCCAAGAAAGGATGCGAAACCGAAAGTTTGGGATATGACCGGGTGGAGACCATAGTCAGCGAAAACCGCAAGGCAGAACTCGAGGCCCTCATTGCGCAGGACCTTTCCCTGAGCAAGGAAATGGAAGCCATACAGGAACTCCGCAAGCTCCTCATACTCCATAGGGATTTCTATAAGCTCCTGAGAAACTATGTGACTTTCAGCGACTTCTACTGCACTGATGACGGAGCCGCCATTTTCCAGGCCGGAACGCTCTACATCGACCAGAGAAGTTGCGACCTCTGCATAAGGGTCAGCGATATGGGCAAGCAGGCCACAATGGCCGGACACAGCGGGATGTACCTGATTTACTGCGACTGCGTGGCACGTCACAGCAACGCAAAAATGACCATAGTGGCAGTGATGACAGACGGAGAGGTGAACAATCTCAAGGTGGGGGTAAATGCCATCTTCTACGACCGCCAGGGCAATGACTATGATGCCACTGTGGTCAAGATCATAGACAACCCAATCAGCGTCCGTCAGGCTTTCTGGGCTCCGTACCGCAAGATGGGCTCGTTCATTGAGGATCAAATCAACAAGATTGCCGCCAAACAGGACTCCAAGGTGATGACTGAGGCGACTGCGAAAATCAGTGCTGCGGGAGACAAGGCCGCCGCACCTGCCCAGGAAGCGCCGAAACAGGCAAGTGCCTTCGATGTGTCCAAGTTTGCAGGAATATTCGCTATGATAGGTATGGCTCTCGGGTCCATCGGAACCTTCCTTGCCAGTGCCCTCGCAACTCTCACAAGCCTCGGATGGATGCAGCTGATTGCCACCATATTAGGCATCATACTCGTCATTTCCGGACCGTCTATGGTGATGGCGTGGCTGAAACTTCGCAAGCGCAACCTTGCACCTATTCTCAACGCCAACGGATGGGCTGTGAATTCCAGTGTCATAGTGAATGTACGCTTCGGTCAGAAACTCACCTCAGTTGCCAAGGTCCCTGTGTTCGTGGGCAATGACCCGTTTGCAGACAAAAAGATGCCTGCCTGGAAGAAAGCCCTCATCTGGACCGGTGTCGGAGTGGTTTTGGCTGTGGGCATCTACTTCCTGCTGCCTAAGGACATACGTCCGTTCTGGCCGAAGGAGGAATGTGTTGTGGAGTCTGTAGAAAGCGTGAACGGCGATACCGAAGTGGTGGTGGAAGAGACCTCTGCCGAAAAATGAATGAAACGGTCCATACCATCCTGCTCACCGGAGGCATAGGCAGTGGGAAATCCTGCGTGAGGGGCGTTTTCGAGTCCCTGGGCATCCCCTGCTATGATGCCGATGCTGCCGTGAAATCATTTTACAAGGACCACGGCGACGGGCCCTGCTTGCTTCCTGATATTGAGGCCCTTGTGGGACGGTCTCTGCGGGGAGAAGACGGACAATTGGACAGAAAGGCATTTGCCGGAATCATATTCAAAGATAAGAATCTCCTGCGTCGGGTGGAAGAAATGGTTTTCCCTGCCCTGACGCAGGATTTCATTTCCTGGCGGAAGAAAATGGCTTCCGAAGGCCACAGGACAGTGGTTCTGGAATCCGCCACTGCACTTGACAAGCCAAATTTAGAGAAGGTATGGGATTTCTGCCTATGGGTGGATGCCCCTGTGGAAATCCGCATACAAAGGGTTATGCAAAGAGACCATTGTTCCCGAGAGGAGGTGCTGCGCCGCCTTGAGCTCCAATCCCCGATGGAATCCCACCTCGATGCCATAGACCGCATAATCCCCAACTCCGGCACTCCCGAAGAACTCAAACGGTCAATAAAACAATCTTGCAAGATTGTTTTTTAAGCGGAAAACAATTCTGGAAGATTGTGCTAGGGAATGTTTGCTTGTACGGAATTTTGTACATATATTTGTACAGATAAATTTTGAAGGCATGAAAGTTACGAATATTTCTGATTTTAGGGCCAATATCCGGAAATACATTGACAATGTGATAAATGACAATGGGGCTTTAGTAATCAATAGGGGCAACACGGCAGCTGTCCTGATTTCACTGGAAGAGTACAATTCCATAAAGGAAACTGAGAGCATTCTGGCATCAGACAAGCAACAGAGCCATTTGTTTTCAAGCATTGCTGAAATGAATGACGGAGACCCCATTGAAGTTAACATAGACGACCTTTAATATGAAACTGGAGTTTATTCCCAAGGCTCTTGAGGATTTTAAGAGAATCAAAGAAGTCGATCCGAATCTCGCAGCAAGCATCAAAAAGGTCATAGTGGATGCATTGTCCCATCCTCAAACAGGTATAGGAGAGCCCGTTCAACTCGAAGGCAAACTGGAGGGACTTTGGCAGAGAAAGATTTCTTTCAATGAATATTTGGTCTATCTTTTTGACGCATCACGCTTGCTGATTGTCGCCATCATCTCAGAAATTTCGGAAAACTATAATAAAAAGGTTAGCCTCTCTATAGAATCATTCTCTCAAGAAGATTATGAATCGGTGATGAACCTGATGGCATCAAATAGAGGGAAAGATTCAGAACCGAAGGTAGGCTTATTTTGGTACAATAGAACCACGAACTCACTCTTTGGAGTGGTTTCACACAGGGTTAGTGATTACACTAAAGCCAATGCTTCAAACGGACGCATTACTTGTTCGGAAATGCACGAAGATGTTTGGAAGAAAGAATTCAGAAAACAAAAATATCATAATGACGGACAAGGACCATTCATTGGAGCATATCAAGACAAACCCAGAGGACGTATCTTTTACAACATCGAGTCCGATACTTATGAAGTGGCAGTAGGGAAATGGATTGAAGAATATCCCCAAGCCTACGACTTGATTATACAAGAATTTAATCTTCCCGCAGAAAAGACCAAAGCAATGTACGCAATCCATTGGGATATCGGAATGTCTTGGAGATAAAGACTTGCGGTAGTTTACTTAGGAACTTAAGAAAAACGAGGTCCGGGGAGTTGCTTGAAACGTTTGAGAGGTTGTGATTAATTGTACGGAATTGGATTTGTAAGAAATAAAATTTATTTTTGCGATGTTGCTTTGAATACTTTAGTTATGAACAGTTGCGTAAATATCAGTATTCCTAAATCGGATATGAGTTTCTTGAAGAAACTTGCAAAAAATATGGGCTGGGAAATCCGTACTGAGGAAGACATTGTTATTCCCGGAATAGAACAGGGACTAAAGGATATTGAAGAAGGAAATATCTTTTACGCGAAGAATGCAGACGATATGATTCAACAAATCCTCAAATGAAATACGAAATTTCTTATACCAACCGATTCAAACAATCCTTAAAGAAATGCGTAAAAAGAGGATTGGATATTGAATGTCTGAAAAATGTCATCAATATTTTGCAAGAAACAGGTTCTCTTCCATCAAAATATAAACCCCACAAACTCAAAGGAAATTATTCAGGATGCTGGGAATGTCATATACAACCTGACTGGCTTTTGATTTGGCAACAGAATGATACAGAATTGCGATTGATATTCATAGACACAGGAACACATTCAGATGTATTTTAGTAGTACAAAAACGAGGTCCGGGGAGTTGCTCCGGACCTCGTGTTGACAGCAGGAGAATGGTTAATTCTTCTTGAAGAAGTATACACCATTCACAAGTGTATCTGATGATTTATACGATCTTATTATCTTAGATGACGCACCGGCTGTACCGAATGAAATTGATGTTCCTTTAAAGGTGGTCGTAAAAATAATCCCACCTTTAGAGAAATCACTTGCTACCCATTCAGAACCATCAATGCCATCAATACTGTCTTTTTTAGCTAATTTTCTGTTTTATGCAGCAGTAGTAACAAGATAAGCCCCGTCAATTTTTATATTGTAGGTATTATCTTTTCCAGGTACTGCTTCAAGAATAACATCGTAAGCACTATAAGATGATTCTGGTTTTACAATCAATTTACCATCAGAGAAGGCATATTGGGTCGTAAACAAATCAGAGCTAACTCCAGTACAAAGATGATAAGGATAGTCTGAGAAGTCATTGTTGTCATAAGATTTTGCATATCCACCCATATAGTATGTACCAGCGGTCAGATCTGCAACGGACGAAATCATAGTATATGCTGGGGTATCACCACCTTCACCTGGGTTTTCACCTGCGCCCGGATTTTCGCCCTCACCTGGGTTGCCACCTTCGTCACCACCTTCTGATGGAGCTTCATAGTTGAAAATCTTGCCATATTGTGCCATCTGAGGGCTTCCTTTATATTCGCCTCTAGCTCCGACAACGGTAATTTTGGCACCCACCTTAGGATCCAGTTTGGCAACATTGGAACCATCAATTGTAGTAACTCTGTGCATATAAAGCTCATTGTCTCCATCTTTAATGGTAATACCAACATTGTTATACGATTCACTGAGGTCTTTCACACCAATTATTTCACCACTTACTGCGAAAAGATCATCTGCTACCGGTTTAGCGAGGAATTCAGCTACGGACAGAGACTCATAGTGGCTATGACTTTCGTAAACTCCTCCTTCAGCCATCTCTGGTACTCCATTATTAGAAGAACGAAGACCGACAAAAGTGACAAGATCGCCCTCAGCAATACCAAGGTCTTCAATGTTGCCCTCTTTTGTTTTTGCTCTGAAAATCTTGACTGTTTCACCAAGACCGCCTGCAATTATGAGGTCGGCATTGTGATATTTACTTGAAGCAGATATACTGCGAACAACTCCTTTGACACGATAGTTAGTAAGAGATTCTTCAGCTGCAATGAATTCTGCAACAGTAGCATCAACAATTGAACCTTTCTGAAAGATTTCAAAATCGACAGTTGTAGAATTTTTGCCTTCTGCTGATGTAAAGACGATTTTACCCTTACGATCGCCTGCAGGTGCAGGGTTCGGAGCAAGATGGAAAGAAACCAATGCTGTGTCGGCAGGATTCTGCTCAAGTTTTGAAGGTGTGCCGGCGTAAGATGATATTCCAGTCACGGTAATCCAATCCTTGCACTCCTCAGGAATGGAGTAGTCAAGACCTCTTCCCTTATATGCCACCTTTGCAACATAGTCGCCCTCTTCCTTCACATAAGACTCTGCCTCTGTACAGATTTTCAGAAGGGATTTACTGATGCTGAGGACAGTAACATTAACAAGTTCAACAGTACCATTGTACGTTGTTTTCGGTCCTTCAACTTCCACGAGGTCACCAACTTCAATATTAAGACTTTCAAAATTCTTCTCCGCTCCATTGGCATCGAGAGTTCCATAGATGTAAATCTCACCAGTGTCATCCTTGAGGTACCAGTTACCATAAGTGGTACTTGCAATTGAAGTTACGGTTCCTTTTGCTCGGTAAGTCTTGGCATCCGGACCGGCAATGATTTCCTCGCAAGTTGCAGCCACAGCCTCAAGTGAGCCCTGACGTACAATGAAATGCTGTTTGCTTGTGCCGCAGACGATGGCAAGGGTGATTTCCCTTCCGCCTTCAGAAGCGGCAGCTGTGAAAGTCACCTTTGTCTCACCTGCCTGTCCTTCCATAACTGATGCAGACAACCAAGAATCTGTTGTCTTCGATGCATTAATATCAGACTCCTCATTGATAAGATTACCATAGTAATCGTGTTTAGCCTTGATTGTGCTACCCTTTTCGTCTTTATTGAAAGAAACGACTTTAGGCCAGTTCTCATTCTTGACGAAATACCAAGCCTCGTCGGCATTGACGGTCAAATCCACAGAACCGCCTTCTTTGCCGATATAGAGGAAGGTCTTGTCTACGGTAATATTGCTGAATGAATCCGTAGGCATTTCCTTAACGCATCCTGTGGCAAAGAGAGATGCGAGCAATGAAAAAGCAAATATATTTTTGAGTTTCATAGTTTTCCGGAATGATTAGTTGAACAAATATTTGATTCCGACAGAAGCATACCAGCACTGGCCTATTGAAGTCATAGGAGTGAATGTCTGAGTGCTGCCGCTGACTGCTTTAGGCGTGGAGAATACCGGATAACCGTCCTGGTCTGTAGATTCGTATTTGAGGATACGGCCTGAGTTCAAATCCGGATTCATCTGTTTCATCACACCCCAACGATGATAGAAGAGGTTCATAACATTCTTGACATCAACTGAAAGCTGGATGGTGTTGGTTGACTTGCCGACATTGAATTTGAAATCGTGCTTGTAGCTGAAGTCGAGTCTGTTGGTCCAAGGGTTGTAAACGCTGTAAGCCTCTGCGTATTTGCCCTGGTTCTTGCTCAGATATGAATCCTTGTGGACATAATCCATAAAGCGGTCGCGGTCGCTGTCTGAAACAAAGCGGAACTCGCGGTTTGCAACCTGCTCGTCAGTAGGGATATAGAGAGCATCGTAAGAGTAACCGTCACCATTCATATCGTTGGCCATCATATATGAATAGTTGTAACCGCCTCTGAATGACTCCCAAATCAAGCTGAAGTGGTTGCCTCCCTTGTCGTGGTATGTTGCTGAAGCAATGATACGGTCAGGAGTTACATACTGGGAGTTGTGCAGACCGATGTAGTTAGGTCCCTCAACAGTAGGAACATAGGTGAATGCAGACTCTGCATTTGAACCTGGCATACCGGTAAGTTCCTTGGAACCTGTACGGGTATAGGAAGCCATCAAACTGAGGCACTCCCAAGGACGCATATTGAGAGCAACGTTTGCTGAATATCCATATCCTTTATTGGTATTCTCAAGAACGAATGCCTTTACAACATTGTCTGATCTGAATCCTTCAGGGTAGATAGGACGATTGTCAGCTCCGTTCCAGCGTGCATATCCCTCAACCGGACGCATAGACCAGTCAGAGATTGTGACTCCGTTCACTGTCTTGTTGAATATACCTTCAGCAGTGATTGAGAATGGGAATGAAGTAGGGAAGCTGTAGTCTATAGCCAGGGAAGTCTTCCATACCTGAGGCATCTTGAAGTTAGGATCCACAGCAGATATTGAGGAAGGTTTGGTTCCCCTCTTGCCGTTTTCATCAACATAGATTGAAGAAGGATATCCCATTGAAATGAGTTTGTCGAGAAGAGCCTGAGTTGTGGCTTTTCCGTTTCCGTCCACAACGAGACCACCGGCAAACTGATTCATATCGATATATACCTTGTTATCCTTTGTTACAGTTGTACCTTTGTATCCTTCAACCTTTTCAGCAAGGGTATTTCCGTTGATTTGTGCCTGATACTGCACCATACCGGAGTTTGTAGGCATATTGGTGAAGAACACAAGAGGCAGACGACCGGAGAAGAGACCTGTACCTCCCCTGAGGCTGAGGCTCTTGTCGGAGAGGATATCCCACTTGAAACCCACTCTCGGAGAAACTGCGACATTGGCATTCGGCCACTTGCTTGTGTCGATATGACGCTCCTGATAGTTGTATTTCTTAGGATAGTATGTAAGGTCATATATTTTGTCGTTTCTTGCAAGATCCTTGTTGTCGAAGAACAGACCGTCAAGACGCAGACCGTAAGTGAGCTTGAAGTTGTCAACAGGTGTCCATTCGTCCTGAGCATAGATTCCGAGCTTATGGAACTGAACCCTTGCTGCAGGTGCCTTTTCTCCGTCGTAACCGTAAGTGAGGCAGACAACTTCCGGAGCAGCGCCGTTGATGAAATCGTCAACGCTTGAATAACGGTAGTAACCTGTTCCGTTTCTCATATATGCGTTGTCAGCCATCTGATACTCGTAGTTCAGACCTGCTGTAACCTTGTGGTTTCCTGCGTAGTACACAACGTCATCCTTAACATTGAAGACTGTATTGTGGACAGCGTTGTTCCAGGTGAAGAGCTCGTAACCGAGTGCCATATACTGGGTGTTAGTGCCAGTACCATCCTGAATGTCTATGAACGGGAACTCGTCTGAGTTGCTGCCACGGACATCGTCAAGCTTTGAGAAAGTGGCGAGGACCTGGTTGGACAGGTTGTCGTTGATGCGGGTATTCAAGTCCAATGAAACCGTATGTACATTGTTGTTTATAGAGTACATAGAGTTTGCAAATGCCATAGAATAGAGGGATGTACGAGCGAATGCAGACCTTGTACCTCCGTCCATTGAGGAAGCATTAGGTGCAGACCACGACATATTTCTTGTGTAGTTGTACCTGACTGCGAGATGGTTCTTGTCGTTGATATTCCAGTCTATGCGGGCGAGGACCTTGATATTGCTTTCATTTGCAGGGAAAGAAGTAAATGAACCCGTGTCATATCCATATTTTGTCTTCACGTGCTCAGCAACCTTCTCCATATCTGCAACTGAAGCGTAAGAAAGATATTTGTCGCTGTCTCCGACTCCGTCTGCAGAAGCTCTCCAAGGAACAGCTGTGGAAGGAGTGCTGATGTACTCGGCATTTACGAAGAAGAAGAGTTTATTCTTTACGATAGGACCTCCGAGAGTGAGACCATATATTGTCTGACGGTCCTTTTCCCTTGCAGTAGGGATTTCAACTCCTGCTGCCTTGTTACCGCGCATATTCTCGTTGCGGTGATAGATGTAGGCACTGCCCTTGAATGTGTTTGTACCGGATTTGGTAACTGCATTCACACCACCGCCGATAAAGTTTGTCTGGCGGACATCGTAAGGTGAAATCACCACCTGAAGTTCTTCGATGGCATCGATGGAGATAGGGTTACCGCCGCCAGGAAGTTTGTCGCTCAAACCGAAGTTGTTGTTGAAGCTTGCACCGTCCACGGTGAAGTTTGCAGTACGGCCGTCTGTTCCGGCGAAGCTCATTCCGTTACCGCCGTAAGGAGAAAGCCTTGTCACATCTGTAATGCTACGTGAAACAGTAGGGAGAGCATTGATCTCTGACCTTGAGATGTTAGTCGCTGCACCGGTTTTCTCAGATGAGAATTTGGAAGCAGGGGTGGCAATCACGATTGCTTCACCGAGCATAAGCTTGTCTTCCTTGAGGCTGGCATTGAGACTGAAGGATTCGGCAAGCTGAAGTTTGATGTCTGTGTAGGTCACTGTCTGGAAGCCCAGGCAAGAAACCTCTACTGAATAAGGACCGCCGGCACGCATACCATTAATAACAAAGCGGCCTTGTTCATTAGACACGGCCGCATACTTTGTTCCTGATTCTGTGTGGGTTGCAACTACTGCAGCTCCTACAACCGGAGCACCCGACTCATCCGAAACACGACCGTTGAGACCAGATGTGGTGACCTGAGCAAAGGCAGAGACACCAAACATCAATGCTGAGACCAAAAGGCACAGCAAACACCTAATTGTTTGTTTCATAATGTTTTAATAGGTTTATAAATTCTTTAACGCTGCAAAGGTATAAAATTTTCGCGGTTTACCGAAATGAAAATGCAATTTGTGGGAACGATTTAACGGGATTGAAACAGGGGCCGGAATGCCCGGTCAGCCGGGCATGACAATGGAGTGGAATGTCCGGACGAGCCGGGCATCCCGAAACAATCCAATAATTTTTGCAGAATGATTTTTTATGTTTACCTTTGCGGTCGAATATGTGGAGAGATTTGTCTGCTTGCAACCACTTGAAAAAATGCTAAAATTGTCAAGAAAGGCCTAATGGTCTGACTGTAAGTACTTTGGCGGCTCTGCATATTCGATATGCGGAGTTTTTTGTTATATATTGCAGCGTCGGCCCCGAAAGCAAGCAGCTAATGTTTACTAACGGCGGAAGCTGCACAAGAAAAATAAACATTATGTCAAAGAAAAATTATCTATTTACTTCCGAGTCGGTTTCCGAGGGACACCCGGACAAGGTTGCCGACCAGATTTCGGATGCTGTACTGGACGAATTCCTGCGCCAGGACCCCGAGGCTAAGGTGGCTTGTGAAACTTTCTGCTCCACTGGTCTGGTGATTGTGGGCGGAGAAGTGCGCTCCGATGATGCCTATGTGGACATACAGAAAGTCGTGAGGGACACAGTGAACAGAATCGGTTACAACAAGGCTGAATACCGCTTCGACGGCAATTCCTGCGGAGTGATGAGCACTTTGCACGAGCAGTCTGCCGACATCAACCGGGGTGTGGACCGCAAAAGCAAGGGAGAAGAGGACCTGGCGGACATTCAGGGTGCCGGAGACCAGGGAATGATGTTCGGATATGCCTGCCGCGACACCGAGGACTATATGCCTCTGCCTCTCTACCTTTCACATATAGCCCTGAGGGTGCTCGCCCGCATAAGGAGGGAGAAGAATTCCAGGATGCCTTATCTGCGTCCGGACGCAAAATCCCAGTTCACCGTGGAATATGACGGAGAGACTGGCAAACCTGTACGCATCCATACCATAGTGATTTCCACCCAACACGACGAGTTCACTTCCGACGATTTCTTTATGCAGTCCAAAATACGCAAGGACGTGAAGGAAATCCTGATTCCTGAGATGCTCAAGGAGATTCCGGAGTCGGAGGCTGCCCTGTTCAAGGGGGAATATGACGAGGAGTCCAATCCCGAAGGCTATATCCTGCACGTCAATCCTACGGGCAAATTCGTAATCGGAGGCCCTCACGGGGACACCGGACTGACGGGCCGCAAGATTATAGTGGACACCTACGGCGGCAAGGGAGCACACGGCGGCGGAGCATTTTCAGGCAAGGACCCATCCAAGGTGGACAGGTCGGCGGCCTATGCTGCGAGGTACATTGCGAAGAATCTGGTGGCTGCGGGAGTGGCGGATGAACTTCTGGTGCAGGTTTCCTATGCAATCGGAGTTGCACGCCCGGTGAGTATATTCGTAAACAGCTATGGCACAGCCGCTTGCAACAAAAACGGAGAAAAGATAAGCGACGCTGCCATCGCAGGGAAAATCGGAGAGTTGTTTGACTTGCGTCCGGCAAAAATCATAGAGAAATTCGGGCTCAAGAACCCTATCTACGAGCCTACTGCGGCTTATGGCCACGTGGGACGCAAACCTTACAAGGCAGAGGTTGAACTTGTACGGGGCGGGATTAGGACCAAAAAAGAGGTGCAGTTCTTCGGATGGGAGTTGCTGGATGCCGTGGATCAGGTGCGGGAAGCATTCTCTCTGTAGGTTCGCAGCCCAAGCCGCTGTCCAAGTCAACAAACATTCACCCAATGGATGCGTATGCCCTTGCGCTCCATTCCCCTGAACCAGGTCATCTGGCGTTTGGCGAACTGATGTATGGCTATGGCGAGTAACTTGGTCATTTCCTCGAGTGACAGAACACCTTGAATGTGCAAGGTAACAAATTTATATTCAAGCCCGTAGTAGAGAAGGTCTTCGGCCGGAACTGCACGGGCTTTTCCGTTTTCATCCTTGGGAAGGGCCGGATTCGTTCCGTCCATAAGCGAGCGTATTTCCTGCACCATACCCTCCTCCAGCCTCGCCTTGAGCCTTGCGTCAATCTTTGAGTTGCGGACTTCACGACTCACCAGAGTACCTATATAATAAGTATTCTTGGGCAGGTAAGCGGTCCTCTCCACTGGATGTTCCTTGGCGTAGATGGCAATCTCAAGAGCCCGGATGAGCCTTTTGCGGGTGTCGTAGTCGGTGGAATTGTGCAGGGGCTTCAGACTTGCGAGCAATTTTATCAGGTCTTCCGTGTCCTGTTTCTCCAGTTCCGCCCTCAACTTGGGATCCGCAGGCACGTCCGGCAGAGAATATCCGCAGGTGGCCGCTTCGATATACAGGCCGGACCCTCCGCAAAGTATGGGCACGCCTCCCCTTTCCCGTATGTCTTTATAAACCTTCTCGAAATCCCGCTGATACTCATAGATATTGTATTTGCTGCCCGGGTCGGCTATATCTACCAGATGGACCGGAATCTCCCCGTATTCCCCCATATCCTTGCCCGTGCCTATATCCATACCCCTGTAAACCTGCCGGGAGTCCGCAGAAATGATTTCAGCGACAGCCTTTCCGCTCAGGCGGTTGATTTCCCTTGCAAAAGCGACGGCGTAACGAGTCTTTCCCGAAGCAGTGGGTCCGAGAATGCACACAAGGTCTGTTTCACCCTTGAGGTAGGAATCCAGGATGGAACTCGCGTCAATGGTCTCGGGCTGGGGAAGGTCTGCCATTGCGGGCGGTTGTATGAAGGTTTTGGAAGACATAAACAATGATATTTGGACGCAAATATACCAAGAACCGCTGAAAAACATTACATTTGCAGTCCCAAAACCGTAAGAATATGCCCAAAGCAAAAAGCAATGTTGAAATAAAGAACCGCAGAGCCTCCTTCGACTACGAGTTTCTGGAGACTTATCAGGCGGGACTGGTGCTCACAGGCACGGAAATCAAGTCCATCAGGGCAGGAAAGGCCTCCCTTGTGGACGCTTTCTGCTATTTCAACAACGGGGAGCTCTATGTGAAGAATATGCACGTGGCGGACTACTGGTGGGGCAGTTGGGGCAAGCACGACCCCCGGCGCGACCGCAAGCTTCTGCTCACCCGCAAGGAACTGAACAAACTCCAGAGGGCCGTAAAGGAAAAGGGCCTCACCATTGTGGCGGTGAAGCTCTATATCAACGAAAAGGGTTATGCCAAACTCCTCATTGCCCTTGCAAGAGGAAAGAAAGAGTACGACAAGCGCGCTTCAATCAAGGAGAAGGACCTGCGGCGCGAAATGGAGAGACTCTGACAGATAATCAGTTGCCTTTGAAAACCAATTTGTAGCCAGCATCCACAAGTTCCTGCACAGACAGGGAGAATTTCTTGTATTTGGACGGGTCTGATAGAATGTCAGCCCACGCAGTCCCTTCAAAAACATTCGCCTCAAACACATAGAACACAGCCTTTTCCTCCGGTCCATAGCTTTGCGTCGGATGGGTAATATTTGTATTGACCCATATATCCTTGGAAGACTTGCTTTCGAGAACGAAACATATCATAGAACTTTCCTCCGGAACGGGTTTTTCCGACGGAAGGGCCCCGGGATTTGCAGCATCCTTACCTTTTTCAGCTATGTACCATACAGTCTTGACATTGCTGTCATTGACTATAGTCATAAGATACTGCTCAGATGACCAACCAGGCATAGAGTCAACGGATCCGTTATCCTTGAGGCAGGAGGCAGCCAACAACACCATCACTGCAGCTGCGAACAAATATGCTATTCTTTTCATAATTCTTATTTTTCATTGCGGTTCCATCCGATATTCCAACCTATGCCTATCTGCACTGAGCACATAGCCCAAGGAAGTGAAGCCTTCGTTTCGGTGTAATTGCTCCAATCGTAGCTGTAACTGTCCTTTTTGTTGTAGGTATAGACGGCTTCAGCCCAGTTTTCGGGATTATAGGCGCTGACGGCTTTCGTAACCTGTTTTGTCATTGTAATGTTAGGAGCACAGACGGCTTTTAACGCTATTTCTGCAGAAAGGAAGAAATGACGCTTGAATGTATAGGCTATCTGGCAACCCGCGTAGCCTACTATAGCGAGGTCATTGCTGTAACGGCGGTAACTGCTTCCGGGCACAAGGAAATCCTCCTCCTTGAAATTCAACGCATAGCGAGTGTACTCTGGATATGCGCTGATGTCGCTTCTGGAGAAACGCTCATACCCTCTGCTGTTGACTTCAAGATTGCCTACACCTATGCCTATGCGGGGTCTGAGACTCCAGTGGCCGAAATCGAAACGGTAAACACCTCCGACTATGGCAGAGTTGAGACAATATTCCAGCACTGAAGCGTAGTAGTCGGGACTGTATTTGTATATGTCCCCGTCGGCATAGTTCACACTCCGGAAATAGCCCGTGCCGCCGGAAGAAGCAAGGTCGGAGGACAGACTGGCGAAAATTCCCCAATGCTTGCCTATGAAATAGCTGTAGCGTGCCTGAATGTCTCCGCCGGATGCAAAGGTCACTGTTTTGCGGACATCACCGGAATAGAGATATGGCATAACGGACACACCTGCCTGGACCTCAATTGTGTGGTCATAGGCATATTTCAGATCCGACTTATCCTTATTCCCGGCAAAAACTGCCTGAGAAAGCAGTGCCGTTCCGAGGACTGAAATGATGAATTTTGCTTGCATGATAATACTGGTTTATGGGCAGACAGTGAAATTTACACTGCCAACCATAGATGAAAGAAATGCCTGAAATGTTGCAGGTCAGTGGACCTGAATTGCGAAAGCCTGATGATTCTCCTCCTTGTACAAGTCTTCGTCCCATTCGGGGCTGAGATAGCCGCCATCGTGGTCTATCCGGAAGGAAAGATATGTGATTTTATAGCCCTGGGCCAGGAAATGTTTCTCGTAAAAGGTCTGGACATTGAACAGGGCTTCCACAGATTTTCCCCCACATACAGAGCTCAACACACTGTGTTTCAATGACTCACGGTCTCTGCCATAGAGGTCGGAAGCACAGGCAAGAATCTCCAGGGAGTTCTGCTCCGCCATCGCCTTGGAATAGTGATGGAGATAGGGACTGTCTGTCTTGAGATGGACAATGCCGCCTTTTTTCAAGAAACTGCGGTATCGTTCCAGAAAGAGCGGTCCGGTGAGGCGTTTCTTCTCCCTGCCGATCTGAGGGTCTGCAAAGGTTATCCATATTTCCGAAATCTCTCCTTCCCCGAAAAGTGCTGTTATGAACTCAATGCGGGTGCGGATGAAAGCCACATTGCGCATATTGTGCTCTGTGGCATATTTCGCTCCCTTCCAGAGCCTGGCACCCTTGATGTCTATGCCTATAAAATTGACATCGGGGTTATTCAGGGCAAGGCCTATGGTGTAGTCTCCCTTGCCGCAACCGAGTTCCACAACTATGGGATTGTCATTTCCGAAGAAATCCCTTGCCCAACGCCCTTTGAGACTGTGGTCCTTAACGGCTCCACCTCCGGTTTCCCTATCCAGCAGTTCGTCCGCAGATGGTTGCACCAGACAGGCAAAGGTCTCGTTTTCCCTGAATTTACGAAGTTTGTCTTTTCCCATCAGTCCTTGTTTTCCTGTTTGCGACCCTGCCTTTCCCCCTTCTGATTGTAGCCCTTGCGGTTCTTTTTCTTTCTGCGGCGGCTCTCGTCAAAACGGCTGATGCTGTCGTCTCCCACCGCTGTCACGAATTCCGGCGCAACAGGCTCGGGCTCCGACTTGAGCGACTCCGGCTTTATACCTTCACGATTAAGTTTCTGGATTTCACGCACTTCTATCGCAGAAAGCGGGAACATATTGGCCTGGGAGAACTTGTCGTAGGAGAAGAACATCACCTCGCGGAGTATGTCGGTCTTCATCAGATAGGCCAGTCCGTCCTGGAATTCAAGAGGGTTCAGCACCTTCGGAATCCGGGACTGGGCATCCATATATGAAGGGATTTCATAGTTAAGGCAACACTTGAGCTTTCCGCACTGTCCCGCAAGTTTCTGGGGATTGAGGGAAAGGTCCTGAATTCTGGCAGCCGAGGTGGAGATGGACTGGAAGGAAGAAATGTAGTTGGAACAGCAGAGTTCCCTTCCGCAGACCCCAAGTCCGCCAATCAGACCGGCTTCCTGACGGGCTCCTATCTGCTTCATCTCTATGCGGATGCGGAATTCCTCGGCAAAGACCTTGATGAGCTGACGGAAATCCACACGGCCGTCTGCAATGTAGTAGAAGATGGCTTTGGTGCCGTCGCCTTGGAACTCCACGTCTCCGATTTTCATCTCCAGTCCCAGTTCTGCCGCAATCTGGCGGGCACGTATCATCGTTTCCTGCTCCCGGGCTATGGCTTCCTGCCATTTTTCAGTGTCATAGACCTTGGCCTTGCGGTAGATTTTCTTGAATTCTGCAGTTTCGGGATTGATTTTGCGGCATTGCATCTGCTTTGCCACAATAGGTCCCTCGAGAGTCACAATTCCGAGGTCGTGTCCTGTCGTGGCTTCCACCACCACAAGGTCCCCTTTCTTTAGGCTCTGGCCCGAAGCATTGTAATAGATGCCCTTGCGGGTGTTCTTGAAACGGACTTCGAAATAGTCCTTGTATTGTTCCTGCGCCACTCCGGCCAGCCAGTCATAGACCTCCATCTTGCAGCAGCCGGGACGGTAACCGCAGATGAGCTCACCTTCTTCGGTGCGCTCCACGGTGCAACCTCTGGCGCAGTCGTATTTTTTTGATTCGTTTGAATTATCCATATCACTATTGCCTTGAAGGCATTTATATTGAGGCGAAAATCCTGTCCACAAGGTCGCAGAACAGCATTTTCGAATTAACATTGCGGTCCAGAAGACGGACTGTGCCGTCAATTGCCGCGGAAACTTTCGGACAAAAAGCCTTGCGAAGGACTCCTGCAAGTTTCCTGCACAGGCGGGCATCAGCCTCGGACAAGTCCATCAGTTCCTCCAGAGAGTTCTGGACCAGGAAAATGCCACGCACCACTTCTGACAGGCAGAGGAGAAAATCCTTCTGCTTTTCACGGGAAGGAAGTGCGGCAGCGGTTTCTGAAACAGTCAGGGCCTCAAGCAGATTCCTTTCCACGCAGGCGTTGAGCATATCCGCCGCTATGGCTGAGAGCTCGGCATCCCCCTTTTCTGACCCGCTGACCAAAGCCTGCTCCTGGCGGGTGAGCGGCAAAACCCTCATACTCTGGCATCGCGAGAAGATGGTCTGCATCATCTTTTCCGGAGAATGGGTTATGAACACAAAAACCGATTTCTCAGGCGGTTCTTCCACCATCTTGAGCAGTTTGTTGGCTGCTGTGGCGTTCATTTTTTCGGGCAGATAGCAGATAATGGCCTTGTAGCCGTCCGCAACCGGAGTGAGAGACATTGTGTTGAGGATATTCTTGGCCTCCTGCAGGGCAATTTCCCCCTTCTTTCCTTCGATTCCGAGTATTTCCTGCAAGTCCTCCTCCCTGAACCAGGGATTGTCCAGCACCAGTTCCCGCCAAAGACCCACGAAGGATTCCGAGGTGGGCTTGTCGTCCTTAACTTTGGTGCTCTTGTTCACCGGAAACACGTAATGAGTGTCGGGATAGATGAGCTTGGATGCCTGCTTGCAGGAAGGACATTCACCGCAGGGCTCCCCGTCGTGGCGATGACGGCAGTTGAGATATTGGATGAAGGTCAGGGCTATGGGCACTGCTCCACCACCGTCATTCTCGTAGAGCAGTATGGCGTGGGGCACCCTCCCGTTGTCCACCATAGACACGAGAGTCTGTTTCAGCTGTCCGTTTCCTGTTATCTCTGAAAATTTCATCCTACCAAGTCCTTTTTGCTGTAAACAAGGCAAGTTCCTTCAAAAGTTCCTTTTCCCTGCAATCACCGAAGGCATCAAGAGCCCCTATAGCCTCGTCCACAAACATATTGAGCTTTTCAGCTGCATATTCCACTCCCCCGTTTTCTTTCACAAACGAGATGATTTCATCTGCAAATTCTCCGTGATTGGGGATTTTCTTGACCATTTCCCTCACTCTCCCCGCCTTTTCAGGACAATTTGCCATAGCCCCGAGAAGCGGAAGGGTGATTTTCTGCTCCCTGACATCCACACCAAGAGGCTTGCCTACAGAGGCAGTGCCTGAATAGTCGAGTATGTCGTCCTTTATCTGAAAGGCATATCCCAACTTGACTGCATAGTCCCTCGCAGCATCCTCCAGTTTCCTGGAGGCGGAGACGGACATAGCGGCAGTAAGGGCTGAAACTTCAAACAAAGACGCTGTCTTGCAATAGATTATCCTGAGGTAATCCCCGTAGTCAGTGTCGGCGGACATAGCTTTCTGCAACTGCAGCATCTCTCCTTCAGCGAGGGAACTGAGAGTCTGGGAAAACAGTTTCACCACCCTTGGATTATAATCCGAGTCATTGTCCCCGAGTATGAGGCTCACTGCTCTCACCAGCCAGAAGTCCCCGACCAGCACCGAAACCTGCGGACCGAGCATAGCCCTCACAGTAGGCACCCCCCTGCGCAGGTCACTCCCGTCAGCCACATCGTCGTGAAGCAGGGTTGCATTGTGGAGGAGTTCCGCAGCAGCGGCATAACGCCAGGATACCTCCGTCAGTTTTTCCGATACTCCGGCAGACTTGAGGCAGGCTCTGGAAACCAGCAGACTCAAAAGCGGACGCAACTGTTTCCCACTGTGGGCAAGCAGATTTTCATTCGTAGTGTCCAGCAACTCGATTCCGCTGTGCAGAGCTGAGCCAAGCAAATCCTGCACAGCCTTCCAGTCATCCCCCAGATATTCTCGTACTTCTGAAATTTCCATACCCCTAAAACAGCACTGCAAGCGTCAGAGTCACACCTCCGAAATTGGTCTTGTCGCTGATGCCGCCCTTCATTTTGTTTACAAAAGCATCAACATCCGTGATTTCCTGCTTTGCATCGAACATTGAACCGAAATTCCAGTTGTATCGGGCGGAGATTTGGAAATGCCAGACTTCCACTCCGGCACCCAGACCTAATCCGTATTCCCATCTCTGGAGACCTGCCCAGTCGTTTTTCGCACTGAGATCATCCTGCCTGTACCTGTTGTTGACTGCATAGCCCACAAAAGGCACGAGTTCAAAGTAGGGACGCATCACAAGCAGGTCCGGCCCCCATTGCAGAGATACTGGAACCTCCACATAACCGGCAGTATAATCGAGCTTCGAACTTTCGCCCATCGGCACATTACTGCCTTTCACGTGGTACAGAACCTCTGGCTGAACTGCAAACCCGAGCGGGAGATTTATGCAGCAGGTAATCCCTGCGTGATATTGGACGAGATTTGTCACTTTCCAGTCCTCCGGCTTGGCGGCTGAGGAAAAACTGGCTCCGCCAAGCACTCCGAAATTCACCTGAGCCGAAACGGTGTCAATGAACCCGAGACTCAGGAGAACTACAGCTATTGAGGCGAATAACTTTTTCATACCCGGAATTAAAGCAATGAATCAAGTTTGGCGGCTATGGCAGCCTTAGGCTGAGCGCCCACGAGTCTGTCCACAAGCTGTCCGTCCTTGAAGAAAAGCATGCAAGGGATGCTCATAATGCGGAATTGGGTTGCAAGGTCGGAATTGTCGTCCACATTGCATTTGCCCACATAAGCTCTGCCTTGATATTCACCTGCAAGTTGCTCGATTGTCGGAGCGAGAGCGCGGCAAGGACCGCACCAGCTTGCCCAAAAATCTACCAACACGACTTTGTTTGCGGAGAGGATTTCAGAGAAATTAGCCTCATTTACAATATTTTCCATAATCTTTCCATTTAAGAGTTCAATAAAAAATTACAGTTCGGAACATTCCGTGCGGAAACATTCCAAACTGCAAAAATAATAAAATATGACTTCAAAGCAAAGTATGCCGGGCCATTATCGCCTGCCCTTCTACAGTGCTTTTTCTATGTTGAAGACAAATGCACGCAGACCGAGTTGAGGATATTCCTTGTTTTTGGAGTCAAGAATTTCCATTGCCGCATCCACTTTTGCATCGTCCAGGACGGTGAGCATCGCATTGTTGAGAGTCGGCCAGGCGTGGTTGCCCAAGTGCGGCTCCCCGGTCTCGCTTCCCCTTCCGGTGATTTCATTCCACATTGTAAAACCTTTGCAATCAATGGTTTCCAATGCATCGGCCAGTTCCATATTGAAGGCCTGATTGTATGCTATGAATATCGCTTTCATATCTTCTGACTATTTTGCCGCTGCAGCAGCGAGTTTCTTGGCTTTGCGGGCAGCCTTGCGGGCCTTCCTGCGCTGTGAACCCTCCACGAAAGAGGTGTAGATGGTCGGGATGATGACCAGAGTGACAAGTGAGGAAATGGAAAGACCCCAAGCCACAGTGATACCGAGGGAGCGCCACATCTCCGAACCTTCTCCCTTGCCTATTGCCATAGGAATCATACCGAGGACTGTGGTGAGCGTGGTCATAAGGATAGGACGGAGACGGCTCATACAAGCCTCTGTCATTGCCTCCTTGACCTCCTTGCCCCTTTCCTGAAGCAGGATGGTGTAGTCAATCATCACGATACCGTTCTTCACGACTATACCCATAAGGATGATCAGTCCGATGAGAGCCATCACTCCGATTGCCGTGTCGGTAATCATACACCCGAGAGCCACTCCGGTGAGAGCGAAAGGTATGGAGAACATTATCACGAACGGACTCATAAAGGACTCGAACTGGGATGCCATCACCATATAGACGAGGATTACCATCAGTATGAGCAGGGTTATGAGCTGGGTGAAGGTTTCCTTCTGGTCTTCCACGTCTCCTGCTATGGCAACTGAAAGTTCGCTCGGAATGTCACACTCATCTATGGCCTGCTGGGCCACCTGGACCGCATCAGAAAGGGCATAACCCGTTCCCACATAAGCGGTCACAGTCACGAGACGCTCCCTGTTCTTCCTCTCAATCTGAGGAGGAGTTGCAGTCTCCACAACCGTACCCAGGTCCCTGACCTTGATTGCGGCACCGGTAGGGGTGTAGATGGTGATGTTCTCAATGTCTTCTATGCTGGTTCTGAATTCCGGGGCATAGCGGACGCGGATATCGTATTCGTCACCGTCTTCACGGTAGTAGGACTGAACGGAACCCTTGATGGCCGCACTCACAGCAGATGCTGCCGATGTGCTATTGAGGCCATTGAGAGCCAATTTGGTCCTGTCGAAATCCACCTGGTATTCCGGAGTGTACTCGTCACGGCTAACCTGGGCTTCTGAAATCTGAGGATATTCACGGAGTTTAGCCGCAATCTGGCCTGCCACGGCATCGGTCTTGGCGAAGTCATAGCCATAGACCTCCAGTTTGACCGAAGATGAGCCACCGGCTCCACCGCCGCCTTCCGTCACGTTGAACTTCCTGATTTGAGGATATGATTCCAGGATACCTCTGAAGATGTCGGCGATTTCGAAGGATGACCTTTCACGGTCTTCCATACTTCCGCAGTCGATTCTGACCTGGATGAGATGGGTACCGTTGTTCTGCATTGAAGCAAAGGCATTGTCGGAGTCGGCCTGACCGAGGGCGTAGCTGTAAACCTTGATTTCAGGTATCTGCTCACAAGTCTTCTGATAGATTTCCTCTGCAAGGGCGCGGGTCACTTCCTGAGCCGTTCCCACAGGCAACTGGATGGTTGCACTGATACGTCCCGAGTCGGACTGAGGGAAGTATTCCGTCTTCATCACAGGAAGGTAAGCCACGATGGACACGACGAAAATCAGAAGTGCCGTGCAGATGACCACTGCCCTGTGCCTTACGCACCAAGCCACCACTCTTCCGTATCCCCTTGTGAGCCAGGAGAGGAACCTGTTGAAGTTGCCGAAGAAGAAGTTATATACCTTTCCGTGGTCAACTTTCAGACGCAGGAACTTGGAGCAGAGCATAGGGATGAGGGTGAGCGCGCCGCAGGTGGACACGATCATAATGATTGAAACTATCCATCCGAGCTGACGGAACATAATTCCGGCCATACCGTTAATCATAGTCAGAGGCAGGAATACCGCAAGCATAGTCAATGTGGAAGCCACAACTGAAATACCGACTTCCTGGGTTCCGTGCACAGCCGCCTCTTTAGGTTTCTCTCCCCTTTCGAGATGTGTGGAGATGTTTTCCAGCACCACGATGGCATCGTCCACGACCATACCGATTGCGATGGAGAGGGCGGACATTGATATGATGTTCAATGTGTTGCCCGTCGCAAAGAGGTAGATGATGGAAGCGAGCAGGGAAATAGGAATAGCAAGGAGGATGATGAAGGTCGAACGCCATCTTCCGAGGAATATGAACACCACGAGAGCCACCACGAGGAATGTAATCAAAATGGTATCCTTCAATGAGTTGATGGAGTTGATGATGTTGCGGGAACTGTCGTTCACAACCTGGATCTTGATGTCGGAAGGCAGGGTCTTCTCAATCTGGGCCATCATCTTCTTCACCTTCTTGATGACGTTCACGGTGTTGGCTCCGGACTGCTTCTGGATGACTATCTGCGCACCCTGCACTCCGTTGGTGTAGGCTTCCTGGGAACGTTCCTCAAGACCGTCATTCACAACAGCCACGTCCTTGAGGTAAACTGCCTTGCCTGCGGAATAGCCCACGACCACATTCAGCATTTCTGAAGGGTCGTCAAATTCCTTTTCTATACGCAGTGTATATGTGTCTGAACCCATATCCACGTTTCCTGAAGGCACATTTCTGTTCTCGGCTGCCAGGATGTTGGAGATGGTGGTAAGGGAGAGTCCGTAAGCATCCAGTTTGTTTGGGTCGCAATAGACCTGGATTTCACGTTTCGGCGCACCTCCGATAGACACGGTACCCACTCCGGAGATTCTGGCAAGAGGGGTTGCCACCTTGTCGTCCAGGATTTTTTCGAGAGCCGGGATGCTCTTGGTGGCAGTTGCGGAGTAGATGATAATAGGCATATCATCTGCGCTGAACTTGAAGATGGTCGGGGTGGAGGCTCCGTCCGGAAGTGTGGACTTGACCATATCCAACTTGTCCCGGACATCGTTCGTGGCCTCGTCGATATCGACACCGTATTCAAATTCGAGGGCTATGATGCTTATGTTCTCCTTTGACTTGGAGGTAAGATTCTTAAGGTCGCTCACTCCGTTGAGGGAGTTCTCGAGCACCTTTGTAAGGTTCGTTTCTATATCCTCGGCACTTGCTCCCGGATATGCGGTCATCACCATTATGGTGTTGGCGTCGAAATCCGGCAAGTTGTTGATGGACAGATTCATCAGCGAGAATATTCCGAATATGGCGAAGGCCACGAATACAAGGACCGTCGTCACCGGATTATCTACCGCTTTTCTATATATGCTCATAATAATTCTTTAGTAAATAATAAGTTGCGTCAGATTTGAATCAGATTTCCGGGATTATGTCTTTCCCGAAGATGGAGCATAGCTGTTATTCTCCTGCAATTCTAACTTTGATGCCGTCACGCAGCCTTGCCTGTCCGTCCACCACGACTTTTGCACCGTCCTCAACACCTTCGAGAACTTCATATTCGTTGCCGTTGCGTACACCAAGTTTCACATTCTGATAAGTCACTGTTCCGTCAGCATTGAGGACATAGACGAATCTTTCACCTGAACCGGTCTGCTTGATGACCGCAGTGTCAGGAATAACCACATTGTTGTTCGCTCCGAAGCGCACTGTCACGCGGGCGAACATTCCCGGACGGAGGACGTAATCCCTGTTAGGCACGATTACCTCCACATTGAATGTATGGGTGAGCTGGTTGATGGTCGGGTAAATTCTGTTGATGGTGCCCTTGAAAGACTTGCCCGGGAAGGCATCCACGCTGATTTCCACTTCATTGCCCTTCTTGACCTTCGAATACTCCGCTTCTGAAATGCCGACAAGGAGTTTGACAGGGGCAATCTGCTCCACGGTGTAGATTGGCTGTCCCATTGAGTAGAGGTCTCCTTTGTCATAGTTTCGTGCAGACACCACTCCGTTTATCGGGCTGCGGAGGATGGTATTGTCAAGCAGGTTCTGGTAGGTTGTCTTGCTCACCTTATAGGAGAGTTCCATTGCATCGAGGTCGGATTTTGAAAGTCCGCCTGCCTCATAGAGGTCCTTGAGACGCTGGAATTCGGTCTCGTTGTTCTTCATCTGGAGTTCTGCCTGCTGGAGCTGCAGTCCGTCCATTTCCGCGAGAATCTGACCGGCTTTCACAAAGTCTCCGATTTCAACATTTATCTTGCTGATTCTCAATGCCTGCTGAGGGGCGATATTGTTTTTGGCATAAGCCTCGACTGAGGATGTATAGGTGGTTTGCTGAGGCACGGACTGTTTGTTCACAGTGACCACTGACACAAGCGGTGCTTCTTCCGCCTTCTCTGTTGGGGAAACTTCCTGTTTGCCTTTTCCGTTTCCGCAGGATACTGCTGCAGCAAGTACGGCTGCAACTGAAATGTATGCAAATATCTTTTTCATATAGTTGTATTATTCTTCTGTTGTGAAGTCATAGCCGAGATTCTGCTCAAGTGAGGTCTTTGCCACGACGAAATTGTAGATTGCCTGGGACTGGGAGAGTTTGGCCTGGGTGAGTGCAAGCTGGGCATCGTTCAGATCGGTGAGCGTGGCCCTTCCCACTTCATAGGACTTGGATGCGATGTTGTAGGCCTTCTGTGCAGCATCCACTGCCTCCTCTGCCGCGCTGTAACTCTTGACATTCGTGTCCATAGTATTGAGGGACTGACGGATGGCTATCTTGAGGTTGCGCTCGGTGTCGGTGATATTGTACTGCATCTGCTGATACTGGTTGCGCGCCTGTTTAACATCGTTCATCCTCTTGAGACCCGAAAAAATCGGGATCTGCAGGCTCAGGCCGACAGTCGAGTACGGTGTCCAGTTCCATTGGCTGGACGGCACGTCGTTGAACATCGTGTTTCCGCTGAAGTTGAATGCCAGGGAAAGGGTAGGAATGTAGGCGTATTGCTTGAGCCTGATGCTCCGCGCAAGTTCCTCTGCCTGAATGGCAAGCTGTTTCATAGTGGAGTTCGATTCAAGCGAAATCTCGTTGTGCTGCGCCGTGTCATATTCCAGCATCCCCGCATAGTCGTTTATCGAGCCCACCACGTCTATGTTCATTTCGAGGTCCACTCCCATCACGGCCTTGAGCTGCCACAAAGACAGCATCACGGAACTCTCGGCGTTATAGACATTCGGTATGGCATTGGCCACATTGGTCTTGGCACGGGCCATATCGAGCTCGGTCGCTTTCTGGACATTGTATTTCTTTTCTGTCTCGTAGTAGTTGTTGAGGGCGTTTTCATAGACTTCCCTGTACACGTCGAAGGCTTCCTTTGCAAAAAGAGCGGCATAGTAGGCATTCTTGACCTGACTCACCATATTCAGGCGGGATGAACGGGCTTTTTCTACTGCGAGTTCCACATCCATACCTGTGATTTTCACGCTTTCCCACAATTGGGCGTTGATGATAGGCATTGCCGCTGAAACGCCGAAGCTCATTGTGTTGAGACGGCCCATTTCTATTCCACCGCCTTTGGAGCTGCTTGTGGAACCTTCCGAGCCTGAACCTGTCCCGGATGATGAGCCTGATCCTGAACTGGATCCGCCCAAGCCGGCCATAGGATTGCCGTCGAAATAGACAACCTGACGCTTGATGGTCCTCTGGTATGAGCCGGAACCGTCAATCTGGGGGAACAAAGCAGCATAAGTGCCTCTCTTGGCATATTTTGTCCTCTCAATCTCCTTGTCTGCCACTTTCACGGCGATGTTCTCGCTGAGGGCAATCTGAAGTGCCTGGTCGAGGGTTATCACAACCGGCACCTCGGAGGAATCCGCTGCTTCGAGAATTTGTTGAACTGAGGCTCCCGCAGTTTCACCGGCTGTGTCTGGCTTCACGCCGTCGCGGTATTGGGCGCCGGCCACGAAAGAGAGACAAAGTAATGAAACTGCCGCTAAGCCGCGAACAATTACATTCTTCATTTTGTACATCTTTTATATTATTAACTTCACTTAGTAGTCAAATAGGATGTCTAATTCATTGGCAGAAAGGAACTCAAGAATGATATGTTCCTGTATAAAATCTGCTGACACACTATCTAGTACAGAAAGGGTATCCCGTTATGCAATAACAATGCCAGACATTGTTATTGCATAACGGGATACGAAATATACCCCCAGTCGCCGGAGGCGACAGCCCCCTGGGGCATGCCGAAATGGCGAGCCATTTCGGGTGGCTCCAAGGCTACATTACATTCCGCCTTTCCACCACTACGGCTTGAGCCGTATTGCGCTTTGCGCAAGAAGAACTAGTTTAAATGCCAGACATTGTTATTGCGCAACGGGATATGGTTTTACCCCCAGTCGCCGGGACACATCCTTACTAACTCACGAAAAGGCCATATTCGTTGATAAAAAAACTAGCCACCGCAAATGACGCGATGGCTAGATTTTGGTCTCGCGCCGGCGCGAGAGGAAGGCCGCAAAACGCGTGTTCTGACAATCCCGCTACGCAGGGATTGCCAGAACACGCTGATTAAGAGTTATTCATGGAGACAGCGGACTGAGTAGCCGTACGCGCGAACGCTGCCGTTAGACGGACTGACGTTGCCATCGTTGTAGAAGTTCAGGATGTACGCGTAGTTGCTGTCAGGAGAGGCAGACCAATAGTCGCCGCCGTAACCGACACCGTCGAGACCACCAGCGTAGCTGTTGCGACAACCCGTAGCAGGATACCAAGTTTTTGAAGGAGATGAGATGCTGAAAGATATCCCTCTATTTGTACTATCGTATGTTCTGTTACCAAATCCCGCCTTTGACCATATACCATTACTACCTCCGTCAGGGACGCGCCAACCGGCTGGACATGGGTCGTATATTGACTTATCGCTTGATGAGGTGGTCCAACGAGTGTTGTCTGTTGAAGAATCTCCGGTGTAATACCAATCGTAATTCTTACTGTTGGAAGTAATAAATGTAGTAGGGTTAGCGGTAGCGTAGTCGATTGTACCTTTCGATAAATCTGATGAAACTGCAGATGGCCAAGTGATGGTAGATTTGGCTATGGTATTGCTGCTGATTGACGAAGAACCAAGGAACGGATCCTTACGACCCCACTGATAAAGCAGACCAAGGGCACCCACATCACCTAGAGTCGCAGAGGTTGCCCCGAGGTTGCGGTCCATCATAGTGCCGGCATTGTTCTTATAAACCTGTGCCTGAGGCTGGTCGGTAAACCATATATGCCAAGACCAAAGGATATTGCCATCGGCATCCTTGGCGGCGATGACGGCATTACCCTCCTTGAAGGTATCGGCTGTTTGGAAGGCGATGTAACCATCTTTGTAGCAGAATCCACTGATGAGGTCTAACAGTTCAGGAGCCGTATCTGTGCCAAATGTCTCCCAAAGGATCGAAGCGGAAGCAACACTGCCGACTGATGTGGTGCTGTTACCCTTAACAGTCTTGAACTTGTAAAGGCCTGCTTCTGATATGATGTAACAGTTTGCAGAGGCGACTGAAGACAAGTCGGTTGCGGCAGCCATATTCAGATCCTGCTGATCATCGTATATAGGAATCGTAGCCCTGAAAGTCTGTATCTCACCATAAATCTTCTCAGTTTTAATCTCAGCCAGCACGCAATAGTTGTACTTAGTGCCGTATTTCAGCCCCATCAAAGTGATGGTAAAGTTTTGCTCGCTGTCAAAAGAAGTCGAGAATGCGCTCTTAGCTGTATTAATGTTGAAGTTCTCTGCATCTGAATAATATACAATTACCTGTGAAAAAGGCAGGTCGGAAGCAGGGACCTCAAGATGTCCTGAAAAAGTCGCTGAACACTCTGTCACCTTATCAAGAGACCAGGTCAGAGGACCTTCTACTTCCTGACCTACCGATGACCTCGGAAGAACCAGTTTCTCACCATCTGCCATCGTGATGTAAAGATATTCATCGTCGTATGTCACCTCGGCAAACATGGTGTAACCCTTGTCACCTGTAGCCTGACCGAGAGTC
>JALFGP010000107.1 GCA_022777205.1 Rikenellaceae bacterium | reverse complement strand
TCACCCATATAGTCTTCCGGAGTCACAACCTCAAGGCTCATAATAGGCTCAAGGAGAACCGGTTTAGCCTTAGGGCAAGCGTGACGGAATGCCATACGCGCACAGATTTCGAATGAGAGCTGGTCTGAATCGACAGGGTGGAAGGAACCGTCCTTGAGAGTAACCTTGAGTGAAGGAACTTCGTAACCGGCGAGAACACCGTTTGCCATTGCTGACTTGAAGCCCTTTTCAACGGAAGGAATGAACTCCTTAGGCACGTTACCGCCCTTGACTTCGTCCACGAACTGGAGACCGGTATGGCCTTCTTCAGCAGGACCGATTTCAACGATGATATCCGCGAACTTACCACGTCCACCAGACTGCTTCTTGAACACCTCACGGTGCTGAACTGTCTGAGTGATAGCCTCTTTGTAGTTAACCTGAGGTGCACCCTGATTGATGTCCACACCGAACTCGCGACGCAGACGGTCCACGATGATGTCCAGGTGAAGCTCACCCATACCGCTGATGACGGTCTGGCCTGTCTCCTGGTCTGACTTGACTGTGAAAGTAGGGTCCTCTTCTGCAAGTTTCGCAAGAGCGATTCCGAGTTTGTCGAGGTCTTTCTGAGTCTTAGGCTCAACTGCAAGTCCGATCACCGGATCCGGGAACTCCATAGACTCGAGGGTGATAGGATTGGTTTCCACACAGATGGTGTCTCCGGTACGGAGGTCCTTGAATCCGACAGCTGCGCAGATGTCACCGGCCTCTACGAATTCGATAGGGTTCTGCTTGTTGGAGTGCATCTGATAAAGACGCGCAACCCTTTCCTTCTTGTCTGAACGGGTGTTGAGGACATAAGAACCTGCATCCAGACGGCCTGAATAGGCACGGAGGAATGCGAGACGGCCCACGAATGGGTCAGTAGCAATCTTGAACACGAGAGCGCAGAACGGCTCCTTTGCACTCGGATGACGAACTTCCTCTTCACCGGTCTTAGGGTTGGTACCCTTGATTGACGGAATGTCAAGCGGAGAAGGAAGGTAACGCATCACAGCGTCAAGAAGGAACTGTACACCCTTGTTCTTGAATGATGAACCGCAGCAAGCAGGCACGATTGACATATCGATGGTAGCCTTGCGGAGAGCAGCGATAATCTCATCCTCCGAAATGGAGTCCGGATCCTCGAAGAATTTCTCCATAAGTGTATCATCGTAGTCAGCAGCAGCCTCCACGAGTTTCTCTCTCCAGGAGTCTGCCTCAGCCTGCATGGAAGCAGGGATGTCCTTGATTTCGTAATTTACGAGCTCCTCAGTATTGTCGTAATAGATGGCCTTCATCGCGATGAGGTCGATGATACCCTCGAACTTGTCCTCTGCTCCGATAGGAAGGCAGATAGGAACAGCTCTTGCACCGAGTTTGGTCTTGATTTCCTCAACAACTGCGAGGAAGTCAGCGCCCACACGGTCCATCTTGTTCACATAGGCAATCTTAGGAACTCCGTATTTGTCTGCCTGACGCCATACTGTCTCTGACTGAGGCTGCACGCGTCCGACTGCACAGAAAGTTGCGACAGTTCCGTCAAGCACACGGAGAGAACGCTCCACCTCAACGGTGAAGTCCACGTGGCCCGGAGTGTCGATGAGGTTAATCTGATATGTGTCTCCCTTGTAGTGCCAGAATGCGGTTGTAGCGGCAGATGTGATAGTAATACCACGCTCCTGCTCCTGAACCATCCAGTCCATTGTAGCAGCTCCCTCGTGTACCTCACCGATTTTGTGAGTCTTACCGGTATAGTAGAGAATACGCTCTGAGGTTGTGGTCTTACCGGCATCGATGTGCGCCATGATACCGATGTTTCTGGTAAATTTAAGATCTCTTGCCATTTGTCAATGTCTCTTTTAAGGGAATTAGAATCTGAAGTGTGCAAATGCCTTGTTGGCCTCTGCCATTCTGTGCATATCTTCTTTTCTCTTGAATGCTGCACCCTCGCAGTTGTATGCGGCGATGATTTCAGCACAAAGTTTTTCGGCCATGGAGTGGCCTGAGCGCTTGCGGGCGAAGACGATCATATTCTTCATAGAAAGTGAAATCTTCCTTTCAGGGCGCACCTCCATAGGCACCTGGAAGTTCGCACCACCTACACGACGTGACTTCACCTCAACCTGAGGGGTCACGTTTTCGAGGGCTTTCCTCCAGATATCGAGAGGAGCCTTGTCAGAATCCTTCATCTTCTCGCCTACCATATCAATGGCATCGTAAAAAATAGAATACGCGATACTCTTCTTCCCCTGCAACATAAGGTTGTTCACGAAACGTGTTACCATCACATCGTGAAACTTAGGATCAGGAAGTAGAATCCTCTTCTTAGGCTTCGATTTTCTCATTGTTTCTTAAATGATTAAAGGTAAAATGTAAAATTACTTCTTAGCGGCTTTCTTTGCCTTTGGTCTCTTGGCTCCGTAGAGAGAGCGGGACTGAGTCCTTCCCTCAACACCTGCCGTATCCAAAGCGCCCCTAAGGATGTGGTAACGTACACCCGGAAGGTCCTTTACACGACCTCCACGCACGAGCACGATTGAGTGCTCCTGCAGGTTGTGGCCTTCTCCAGGTATGTACGCATTGACCTCTTTTGAGTTGGTCAGACGCACACGTGCAACCTTACGCATTGCTGAGTTCGGTTTCTTAGGTGTTGTTGTGTAAACACGCACGCAAACGCCCCTTCTCTGAGGACAAGCATCAAGTGCGCGGGATTTGCTCTTCTCGACGATAACCTCGCGCCCTTTGCGAACTAACTGTTGAATTGTAGGCATAAATGATTATAAATCTATTATTTATGTTTAACCCCCAAAAATGGGGCTGCAAATATAGGAATAATTTTCCAAATAACCATAACGACTGAGTATTTTTCTGCTTGTACGACAGCGTTCCACCTACGAGGGGCTCAGTCTGAGTCAGGTATGTCAAGGTAACATATAATCTCAATGAGAATCAGAACAGGGACTGATAGGCAAGGATGGCGCTGCGGTAGGAGGCGAGGGAGTCGGCGGTGGTGCTGAGGGCCTGGCGCCAGGTGGTTTCTGCCTGCAGGAGGTCCTGAAGGGGCGAGAGGCCGGCGGAGTAGTTGGAAAGGGCCACTTCATAGAGGCGGCGGGCCACGGACTCGGACTCGGCTGCGGTCTGCCAGTTGTCGTAGGCGGTTTCCAGTTCAAGCCACAGTTTGCCCACTTGGAGGCTGAGCTGCTCGCGCAGGAAAGCACGGTCGTTTTCGGCTTTCTGAACCTTGGTTTCCAGACGCAGAGCCTTGCGGGAAGTCTTGCCCCAGTCGGTCAGCGGAATCTGGACGGTTGCAAAGCCGATGACATTCACCCGGCCTTTTTCATAGAGATTGGAATAACCTGTGGTCGCTCCCACTGCAATCTGCGGCAGAGCCTCCCCTATGGCCATTTTCTTCTCCAATTTTCCTGCTTGCACCTGAATGTCCAGAAGACGGCTTTCGCTCATACCGGACACAACTTCCTCTTCATCTCGCCAATATGCACCGGGTTCCTCAGGAAGGATGGACACACATTCAAGGACTATGTCCCCGAAATACGGGCGGTCAAGGGTGGCAGCGGCAGGGAGAGTGCTGTACTTCTGGCCTATAGTGTTGAACAGGTTCATTTTCAAGAGTTTGAGTCCTCCTTCAGCCTGCTTGCGGGCGGCCTTCAACTCTGAGCGTTTGATTTCCAGCTGCAAAAGGTCCGTTTCGGATGCAAGACCGGAGGCAACGGCAGCGCTCACATTACTGTACAAGGTGTCCAGAGTGCAGTCAAGATAATCCAGAATCTCCAGTTTGTCCTGAACGGAAGCGATTTGCCACCAGATTTCATCCACATCCTGCACGGTCTTGCGTTTCTGAATATCCCTCTGCAGCCCCGCAGCCTCAATGCCGAGATTGGCCAGACGGTTTCCGTTGACTATCCTTCCTCCCGCATAAATCGGTTGCAGAGCCATTACCGAAGCCGAATAACCGCGCTTGAAAGCCTCATAAGAGGTGTTGATACCGTACATTCCGGCAAACTCCTCCACCTTGTTGGTCAGGTTGACGGCTGCCTCACTCTTGCCCAAAATGTCCGACACCCCTATTTCTATCATAGGCTTGAGCGCCCAGTAACCGAATGCAGAAGCACTTACACGAGGGAAATACTCCGCAAATGCCTCCTGTTTCTGATAAACGGCTGCCTGCACATCCAGTTCGGCATTTTTCTGGACTGCAGCATTGCTCAAGGCCATTTCCCGGCAATCTTCCAGGCTCAAACTCTGTGCGGAGGCGAATGTGGGCAAGAGGCAAAGCAGAGCCGCGCACACCAAAGCCTTGGATGCCCCGGAAGCTGCCCCGGCCCCGGAAGGATCAACAGACGACTCAACAGGAGAATCTTCAAGCGGCCGTCCTGGCTCCTTGTTTTCCCTCCCACGGAAAATCACCCAGTAGGAAACAGGCATAATCAGCGTAATCAGTATTACCGAAAGCATAGTTCCGAAACAGATGACCACACCCATAGGCATCCAGAGCAGGTCTCCGCTGATAATCATAGGCAAGACACCCAAAGCCGTCGTACACGAAGTCAGGAAAATAGGCCTCATACGCCTTTTGCCTGCCTCCTCTGCCGCTTCCTTCAACGGCACACCATTGGAAAAACGCAATTCTTCCGCATATTCAAACATAATGATTCCGTTCCGGACTATGATGCCGACCAGCGAAATGAGACCCAGCACAGCGGTCATCGAGAAATCGAGGCCGAAAATCCAAAGCCCGAAAAAGGCTCCGAAAAGGCAGAGGGTACTCAGGATGATGGTCAGAATGGCAAGGGAAATCTTCTTGAAATGGAAGACCAGGAAGAAGAAGAGCACCAGCACCGCAGCGATGAACGAAAGCGCAATCTCTGGGCCTATGGTCCTGTTCACATTGTTCAGTCCGCCGAACTCCACACTCACCCCTTCCGGCAAGTCCAAGTCTTTCAGGAACTTCTTCACGGCACGGGTGGCTGTGGGCTGGCTCTTGCCGAAACGCATATCCGCACCGATTACGATAACAGGCTTGCCGTCCACGCGGGTGAGGGATTCCGGTTTCCACTCGGGACTGAGCTGAGCAACCTGACGCAGAGGTACCGAAACTCCCGGTATGGACGAGGGCACAAGGGTATTGGCTATGTTTTCGTAATCCGCCCCATCGCCGTAATTCTCCGAATAGAGATTTACAGGAATTACTGTTTCACCCTCCCTGATACTGCTCAAAGGGAAGGAACCCATCTCGCCGGTCAGGGAAAGATTCATCAGGGTACGGTTAACGCCCATACGCAGAGCCTCATCCTCGTCAAGTTCCACCGCAATGGAAGAAACCTGATTGTCCGTGTCGGAGTGTACCCATTTAAGCATATCAAGGCCAGCCATATAATTCCTTATGGTATCCGCAACCTCACACATCTGCTGGTAATCTTCCCCGAAAACCTTCACTTCCACCGGAGCGGACACTCCCTGATAGTCCATCTGCTTGAAATGCACAACCGCTTCCGGAAACCAGTGCTCGTAACGCGACTCCATTTCCTTGAGAAAAGACTCTGTGGCCTTGTTGGATCTGGTGTTCACTATGAGCTGAGCGACATTCGGTCCGGGGAGAATGGGAGAATAGGTGGCGTGGAAACGCGGAGTTCCTGTGCCTATGAACTCAGTAACGGAGGTGACTCGGCGGTCCTGACGCAGAAGAGTGGCCATAGAGTCGGCTACTGCGGTGGTGTGCGCAAGGTCGGCGGAAGGGTCGAGATAGATTTCCACGGCAAAGACCGGACGAGCAGCCATAGGCATGAGCTGTAGGTTCATACGGGAGAACATAAGCAGTCCCAGACCGATTGCCGCAACTCCTGAAAGTATGGTGAGGACCGGATGACGGAAACATTTGCCTTGAATATAGTCATAGCCTTTCTGCAAGGCATCGAACAGGCGGTCCTGCATACGGGTTATGAAATTGGTCCTGCTGCTCTTGGTCGAGGTGATGAATTTGACCTCCAGGGACGGAACCACCAGCACCGCATAGGCAAGGGAAGCCATCAAGGCAAAGGCGATTACATAAGGGAAGGTTTTAACGAAATCCCCGAGATAGCCTGTGATTATGCCGGTCATAGGGAAGAACATCGCACTGATTGCAACCGTAGCCATAAGCATAGGCATAAACAGCTCCTGAGCACTGGCACAGGCTGCATCCACTCTTGACATTCCCTTGCCGAGTTTGTCCATATAGCCGTCCATAGTGATGATGGAGTCGTCCACTATCATTCCCAGCACCACAATCAGGGCGGCAAGAGAAACAGTGTTCAGGCATATACCGAAAAGGTACATACAGGCCAGGGCTATTGCAGTGCAAACCGGCACTCCGGAAGATGCGATGAGCGCGGAACGCATAGGGAAGAGCAGAAGCATCACCAGAATCACCACGAGCATCGAAATCAGCAAGTCCCTGAGGAAAGACCAGACTGAATCCCCGACGACTTTCGGTTGGTCGGTTATGCGGGAAACCTTCAGGCTTTCGGGGGCATCGGACATAAAGTCCGCCAGCACTTTGTCCACCTCTTTTCCGAATGCCACAATATTGTTGTCCGGCCGCATTTCTATGGAAAGCACCAGAGCCGTGTGGCCGTTGTAGGTCACCAGCGAAGAAGGCTCCTTGCATCTGCGCTCTATGCGCGCCACATCCTTGAGCCTGAGCACTTGTCCCTCATTGGAAGACCAGATGATTTTGTTTTCCAGTTCCTGCTGGTCATTCACGGTCTTTTTCACGTGCACCGGAGAGGCTGCATAAGAGGTGGAGAACTTTCCTCCGAGCATCTGCATTGCTGAGGTCTGATAGTCCAGGGCGAGGGATGCCGGGGATATGCCATAAGCTGCGAGACGGTCCCTGTCCACGATTACGGCTATTTCCTCCTGCTGTTCGCCCAGAATCTTGGCATTGGCGAGTGTCGGAATGGTGCGCAATCTTGCTGCAAGGTCATCGGCATATTCCTTCATCTCGGAAGGGCCCTTGTCGGAGGATTCCATAGCTATAAGCACCGAGGTGAGGTCGCTGAATTCGTCCATAGCCACGATAGCGAGCACCCCGGGAGGCAGTGTCTGCTTGAAGTTCTGCAACTTCAGGCGGATTTTGGACCAGACTTCGTTCTTCTTGGATGCGGGGGTGTTCAAGTCCGTATAGACATAGCAGATGCCATCGCGGCTGACCACCTTGGTGGCACTCCTGTTGACCTCCTGCATTGAAAACAGCAGGTCCTCCAGAGGCTTGCCCACCTCCCTTTCGACTTCGTGTACATCCGCCCCGGGATAGACTGCCGCGATGAGTCCCTGCTTGATTTCAAAGGTAGGGAATTCATCCTTGTTCATATATTGCAGCCCCACAATTCCGGCGACGATGAGCAGCACGAGGATGAGACGGACTATGTTCTTGTATTTAATGGCTCCGAGCACCATTTTCGAAGTCAGGCCCTTGTGTTCCATACCCCTTTCATTGATTAGATGGAACAGCCTCAACCCTCATTCCGGTACTGACCTTGGACATTCCCTGAGTGATGACCCTGTCACCTTCCTCCAAGCCCTCAAACACCACGATACCGTTGCCGGAAAAGCCTCCCGTGGAAATATATTTCTTCGCGACGGTCTCAGATGGGGTGACGGTCCACACATACCTTCCGTTTCTGTCACCGCGCACGGCAGAAGAGGGAATCACCACATTCCTGTCGGAAGCGGGAGTGCGGAAGCGGACTTTGCCTATCATCCCGGGCATCATTCCGTCCACCGGAACACTGACTTTCAGGCGACATTCATAGTTGTGGGAAACCGCCGATGCGGAAACTCCCTTGCTGACAAGTTTTGCCGGGAAAGAGGCTGTGGAAATGGCCGGGATGGACACAAGAGCCTCACTGCCGGCTTTGAGGGATGCAATTTCGGTTTCAGGGACAGGGATTGAGATTTCCAGACTTCCCAAATCCACCAATCTGAAAAGAGGCTGGGCTATGGCGAGGTCTTCTCCGCACTCTGCCATCACCTCGCTCACGGTGCCCGGAAACGGAGCCTTGACCGTACAGTCTTCAATGGCCTTTGCAGATGCCTTGTAAGTGGCGCTTGCCTTGGCGAGAGCGGTCTCCACCTCCACCACTTTTATCTCCGGCACGCTGCCGTTGTCCTTGACTCTCTGAAGGCGGTCATAAGCATCTTGGGCCTGGCGGAGTGTGGCCTTTGCCGCAGAATAAGTGCTTTGGACCGTTTCTGAATACAAAGTGGCAAGTGTCTGTCCTTCACCAACTTTATGACCTTTGGATACATCGCAACTCACGAGTTTTGCGGGAAATGGAGCCGTAATCACAACTTCCCTTGAGGCTGCAACCTTGCCGTTGTAGGTCCTCGTGACATCCGTTTCGGTTTGCGAAACCGTCACTACTCCGACCTTCACAGGTGCCTTTGCCTCGTTTTTCGACTTGTTGCCTACGCACCCGACCAATGAAAGAAAAGCGAGCACGCACAGGAGTTCCCCGGTCAAACTGTTCTTCATACTATTCATTGGCTTTGGCTACACATTTGACTTCGGACTCCTTGACTGTATATTTGTAGGAGAGGGATGTACCGGTGCCGCGATACCGGAACTCGTAAAGTATCACATCGTCATATCTCGTGGCGGACCCCGTTATATCCATATCCATTACCACATTCCTGCTGCCGTCGGAAACGGTTATCATCCTTTTGAAAGGGTTAAGGACTATGCGGTCGTTCTCAAGTTTACCTTCCATCACCACCACATCTCCTCCGATGATGCTCATAGTCACAATCAGGGAATCACCTCCTTTGGAAAGTATATTCATCTGGCCGGATTCGGAAGTGAGTGCAGATTTGAGTTCTTCTTTCGTGGCCTCGTTTACGGAAGTTCTTTCCATAGTCACAGTTCCGCTGGTCTTGAATGAATAATTGCCCTGGAACCTGCTGATTTTGCTGCAGGAAGAGAGCAGCACTATAGCCGAAATGATGGCGGCCGGGATGGATAGTTTCTTGATTTTCATTGTATTCGGAAAATAAAAAGCGGGGCTTGCAGCGCAAACCCCGTGCCAACATAAGTAGATCGCTTTACTCCTGTTTAGGGGCAGTGGAGTTCAGACAAAGTTCGTCCATCTGCTCCTGATCTATATAGGATGGGGAATCTATCATCACATCACGTCCCTGGTTGTTCTTAGGGAATGCGATATAGTCACGTATGGTCTCCTGACCTCCGAAGAGGGCGCAGACACGGTCGAAACCGAATGCGAGACCTCCGTGAGGCGGAGCACCGAACTTGAACGCATTGATTATGAAACCGAACTTGTAATCAGCGTCTTCCTTGCTGATGCCGAGCACTTCGAACATCCTCTCCTGCACATCAGCCTCGTGGATACGTATGGATCCGCCGCCGAGCTCGGTGCCGTTGAGAACAAAGTCATAGGCATTTGCACAGACTTTCTCAAGGTCTTCTTTCCTGTTGCTGTAGAACAAGTCCAGATGTTCCGGCTTAGGTGCCGTGAACGGATGGTGCATTGCGTAGAAGCGATTGGTCTCGTCGTCCCATTCGAGCAGAGGGAAGTCCACCACCCATAGAGGCGCGAAATTCAGCGGGTCCCTCAGGCCGAGTCGGTTGCCCATTTCTATACGGAGAACTCCGAGCATAGTCTGAGTCTTTCTCTTAGGACCGCAAAGCACGAGCACCAGGTCGCCTTTCTCCGCTCCGGCTGTCTCAGCCACCTTTGCGAGCTGCTCCGGGGTGTAGAACTTGTCCACTGAGGACTTGATGCTCCCGTCAGCGTTCAACTTGATGTAAACCAAGCCTTTGGCTCCCACCTGAGGACGCTTTACCCATTCTGTGAGTTCGTCCAGCTGTTTGCGGGTGTATTCCGCCGCGCCCTTCACTGCTATTGCGCCCACGTATTCCACTGAGTCAAAGACAGAGAAGCCGTGCCCCTGCACGAGGGATGTGATTTCGTGGAGCTTCATATCGAAGCGGATGTCCGGCTTGTCGCTGCCGTAAAAATCCATAGCATCGTACCAGCTCATTCTCGGAATAGGATTCGGAATGGTCACGTCCAGCACGTTCTTGAAAAGAGTCCTCATCATTCCCTCGAAGGTGTTGAGCACGTCTTCCTGCTCCACGAAGGACATTTCGCAGTCTATCTGGGTGAACTCAGGCTGACGGTCGGCACGCAGATCCTCGTCACGGAAACAGCGCACTATCTGGAAGTAGCGGTCGTAACCTGCCACCATAAGCAGCTGCTTGAAGGTCTGGGGAGACTGAGGAAGGGCGTAGAACTGCCCCGGATTCATTCTGGAAGGCACCACGAAGTCCCTTGCTCCTTCCGGAGTGGATTTGATGAGGTAAGGGGTCTCGATTTCAAGGAAGGACTTGGCATCCAGATAGTTGCGTATTTCGTGCGCAATCTTGTGCCTGAGTTCGAGAGCCTTGCGCAGAGGGTTGCGGCGCAGGTCAAGGTAGCGGTATTTCGCACGGAGTTCCTCTCCTCCGTCGCTGACATCCTCGATGGTGAAAGGAGGGGTCTGGGCCTTGTTCAGGACCTTGAGCGCTGTCACCTCGATTTCTATGTCTCCGGTAGGCATCTTGGGGTTCTTGCTGGAACGCTCTATGACCTTTCCGGTGGCCTGTATCACGAATTCCCTTCCGAGAGAAGCGGCTGTCTGCATAAGTTCTCCTTCAGAGGCGTTGACGACCAGCTGGGTGATTCCGTAGCGGTCGCGCAGGTCGATGAAAGTCATACCTCCGAGTTTGCGGCATTTCTGCACCCACCCGGCGAGTGTGACCGTTTCGCCTGCATTTTCTATGCGGAGTTGTCCGCAAGTATGTGTTCTGTACATATATTTGATAATTTGTTTTCCGTTAATCAGGCAATGAGTAATATGCCTTGCCCACAAAAATCCAGCAAAATTAAACAAATAAAATTGAATAGGATAAGCCTGAATGATAAAAATTGAAACTGTTGTCCTATCTTTGCGGACAAATTCTCTGAAAAATGGAAGTAAGACCTAAAAAAGCGCTGGGACAACATTTCCTGACGGACTTGTCGATTGCTCAGAAAATAGCCGAATCACTGATTGTTGACCAAGGATGCGTTATGCCTGTTCTGGAAGTGGGACCGGGTATGGGCGTGCTGTCGCAATACCTTTTGGAAAGGGAGGATGTGGACCTGAAAATGGTGGAAATCGACACAGAGTCTGTGAATTACCTGCTCACCCATTTCAGCAAGGCAAACGGCCGGCTGGTGGAGGCGGACTTCCTGCGTCTGAAACTGGAAAATTTCTTCAAGGGTGAGTTCTGCGTTATCGGAAACTTCCCCTACAACATTTCCTCCCAGATTTTCTTCAAAATTCTGGACTACAGGGAACAGGTGCCTCAGGTGGTGTGTATGATACAGAAGGAAGTGGCTGAAAGGATTGCGGAAAAGCCGGGCACCAAGACCTACGGCATTCTCTCGGTGCTTCTGCAGGCCTGGTACGACATAGAGTATCTGTTTACCGTGGGAGAAGGAGCATTCAACCCGCCACCGAAGGTGAAATCTGCTGTGATAAGACTGCGCAGGAATTCGCGTACCGAACTGGGTTGCGATGAGAAACTGTTCAAGACCATAGTCAAGACAAGTTTCAACCAAAGACGCAAGACCCTGCGCAACTCTCTCAAACCCCTGATCCGGGAAATGGCGGCAAAGCAGGGCCTGAATGAAGAACAAGTCCAGTCTTTCCTCACTGCCCCTGTGTTCGATCTGCGTCCGGAGCGCCTCGGAGTCGAGGATTTCGTCAGACTCACCAACAGCCTCACCTCACAGAATCTGTGAAGCAAGGCTGTTGGTCATCCTGTTCCTGACTTATTCTGCAAAATATTTGGCAAGTTCGGCTTCGATGCCTTCGCCGCGGAGGTCGCGTTTGAGGATGGTACCGTCCGGACCGAAGAGCATAATCTGCGGGATGCCTCGGATGCCGTAGAGGTCGGTAGGGATTTGCTGAGCGTTGATAATCTGGCTCCAAACCACACCGTGTTCTTTGGCTGCCGCCTTGGTGTCCTCCGGCTTGTCCCAAACTGCGACGCTCAAAACTTCCAGGCCCTTAGGACCATATTTTTCATAAGCTGCACGTATGTTCGGTATTTCCCTTTTGCACGGACCGCACCAGCTTGCCCAGAAATCCACAAGGACATATTTACCCCTGCCCACATAATCAGAGAAGGAAACACTCTGTCCGTCAGAATCTTCAATGGTAAAATCCAGGAACTTTGCGCCTTCTTCCGTGAGCAGAGCCTTTCTTGCTCCCTCCGCGATTTTTACAACTGAGGAATCCTGCTGCATTTGCGGCGAAAGCATATCCACATATTCCAGAATTTCCTTGTTGGTCAGTTCTCCGTGTATATATGCGAGAGCCTGGACTGCGATGTCATTATCCCTGTTCTTTTCGATTGCCTTGCGGTTCACTTCAAGATACTTGGCTATGGCTTCTTCATATGCTGCATTCACCTTGTCATTCTTTTCGATGTCTGTGAGGGTGGAGTCGGCATAGACTTCCATAATGAACTTGTTGAAATTCTCCTCTATGGATTCGACTTCCTGAATGAAGGCTGCCTTCTTCTCTTCGTGTGTCTTGCAGGAGACTATGGCAAGCGAAGCCATAAGCAATGCGATAATACTCTTTTTCATATTCACTACTATTTTGTTAAAAATGCACGGCCGGAGTAAAGATTCCGGTCGTGCAAAGATAGAAAAGATTTCAAGAATTCTATTCCTCAGACTCCTGTTCCATATAGGCCTTCAGAAGTTTTTCCTGAACATCACCAGGCACAGGCTGGTAGTCAGCGAATTCCATACTGAAGGTTGCGGCTCCGGAAGTCATGGAACTCAAGGCTGTGGAGTACTTGTACATTTCCGCGAGCGGAACCCTTGCCCTGAGGACAGAGAAGCCCTTGTCGGTGTCCATACCCTCGATGAGAGCCCTGCGGTTCTGGAGGTCGGACATACAGGCACCCATATAGTCGCCCGGAGTAATCACCTCAACATTGTAAATCGGCTCCATAATCTTCGGACCTGCACTGCGGAACGCCTCCTTGAAGGCATTGCGGGCTGCGAGCACGAATGATATTTCATTGGAGTCAACCGGGTGCATCTTGCCGTCATAGACATAGACCCTGATGTCGCGTGCAAGGGAACCGGTGAGAGGGCCTTCGCTCATCTTGTCGTTGATACCCTTGAGTATAGCCGGCATAAAGCGGGCATCGATGGCACCTCCGACCACGCAGTTGATGAATTCCAATTTACCGCCCCAAGGAAGGTCGAAGGATTCCTGACCTTTCACGTTGAGTACCAGATCCTTGCCGTCAATCTTGAACTTGTTGGTCATAGGCTGGCCCTCAACTATAGGGCAGATGAGAAGGTGCACTTCTCCGAACTGGCCTGCACCGCCGGACTGTTTCTTGTGACGGTAGTTTGCAGCTGACACCTTGGTGATGGTCTCACGGTAGGAGATTCTCGGCGCGGACATTTCGATTTCAATCTTGTTCTCATTGCGCAGGCGCCACTTCACGATGTTGATGTGCTGCTCGCCCTGACCCTTGAGAACCGTCTGCTTGAGTTCCTTAGAATATTCCACTATTATTGTAGGGTCCTCAGCAGAAATGCGGTTGAGAGCTTCGTTCATCTTCTCGTCGTCCTTCTGCTCCACAGGCTTGATGGCTGTACGGTACCTCGGCTTAGGGAATTTGATGTGCTCATAGACAGTCTCCGCACCCAGTTGGGCGAGAGTGGCGTCTGTCTTGCCGGCACGCAGTTTCACTGTACACCCGAGGTCTCCTGCCACGAGTTCGCTCACCTTTTCCTTCTTCTTTCCGGCCACGGCATAGATGGCTGTGATTCTTTCCTTGTCGCCGGTCTCTGGGTTCTCAAGATCCTGTCCCTCAACAAGTTTACCTGTCATCACCTTGAAATAGGCCACTTCTCCGAGGTGCTGCTCAACGGCAGTCTTGTAGATGAAGAGAGTGGTAGGAGCATCTGCCTTGCACTCGACCTCAACTCCGTCCTTGGTAAGTTCCTTCTTCTCGGCAGGGGATGCAGCCACCCTGATGGTGAACTCCATAAGCCTCTTCACGCCTATATCCTTCTTTGCGGAAAGGCAGAAAATCGGATATATTGCCTGCTCGCGGATACCTATGCCCAAGCCCTTGCGGATCTCGTCTTCGGTGAGCACGCCTGTGTCGAAGTATTTTTCCATAAGGCCGTCGTCAAATTCGGCAGCCCTTTCGATGAGTTCACCCCTGAGTTCCTCAGCCTGAGCCTGAAGTGACTCCGGAATCGGAAGGTCCTCACGTGTGCCGTTGTCGTCCTTGAAGTGATAATACTTCATCTTGAGCACGTCCACGAACCCGTCGAAGCCCGCTCCCACATTGACAGGGAACTGCACGATGACCGGTTTCTGTCCGAATGCCTCCTTGAGCGAATCCAGAGTGCCTTCCCAGGAAGCCTTGTCCCCGTCAAGCTGGTTCACTGCCAGAATCACCGGCATATTGTATTTGTCCGCATACCTTGCGAAAATCTCAGTGCCGACCTCTACACCCTGCTGTGCGTTGGCAACGAGGATTGCAGTGTCGCAAACCCTGAATGCCGAAATGGCTCCGCCCACGAAGTCATCAGCGCCGGGAGCGTCGATAATATTGAACTTCGTGTCCATAAACTCTGCATAAAGCGGAGTTGCATAGATGGATCTCTGGTTGATCTGTTCGATTTCGGAATTGTCGGAAACCGTGTTCTTGCCCTCAACGCTGCCGCGTCTGTCAATCACTTTGCCCTCATAGAGCATGGCTTCAGACAACGTGGTCTTACCGGACCTTGTGCTACCGATAAGTACCACGTTACGGATGTCTTTAGTGGAATAAGTTTTCATTTCCGTCTATTGGTTATAGTTGTGTAAATGTGTATTCTCCGACCGCCTCGCCAAGACCGTGAGCCCCGCATCGGCAAATCATCTTCGCAAATTTATAAAACTTATCCATAAAAACAACATTTTGGGACAGATACTGCACAATACGGTGATTGATTTCGAAAAGAATTACTATGTTTGCACTAGTTTAGTCAGAAATTCATCACTAATCCGGGCTGAGTGCATACATATAAAACGTAACTGTACGTTTTGGTTTTGACGATGTAAGAACTTCGCAAACTCACAACTGTTAGTCAACAACGTATGCGTAAGTAATTGAAAATTATATAATTGTTAATTATTTAACGAATCATTGGCTTATGGAGTAAAGAAAAATGATGTTTGATTTTAGTATTACAAAGAACAATATCCAAACCTCTGATTACCAGGTATTTATGAAAAATCTTTGCTTTCCATATAAATAATTCAGGTTAACATATACGTATCTCCCAAATAGAAAATATAATATATATGAAACGCTTCCTTGCTGCCCTTTGCATTGGTTTTGTGCTTACATCCTGCGTTAAGCCAGAACAGATTGAAGACCTCCAAAATCAAATTAACCAATTAAAAAATGACCAAATTGCTTCAATAGAATCTCAGATTTCAAGTATCAATGGTTCTATAATTAAACTTGAAACGACAGAAGAAAGACTTAAAGAATATATCTCCACCCTTCTGCAGAAACAGTCAGAATTGCAAGCCAAAGATGCTGCTTTAGAACAGAGTATCAAAGACTTAAAAATAGAGATCTACAACAAGATATCAGAGGAAAAGGCGGCACTTCTAGAGCAGTTAATAACAACACAGCAAGTCATACAACAACAAATAAGTGAAATCAGAGCAAATATTTCTATGCTTGAAGCAAAGGACAAGTCCCTTGATGAGAAGGATGCCGAGCTACAATCTCAAATAAACAGCCTAAAGGAGGAACTGACAAAACTCGAGGCGGAGTATGCCCAACTAATTAAGGACATTAACACCTTAGAGGAGAATCTTCGGTTAGAAATCACTGCTGCACAGAATGCAGTACTTTCTCAACTTGAGGCTTATAAATCAGAAGTCGCAGGAAATATCCGGATAATAAACAATAACATTGCTAATCTTCAGAGTAAAGACGAGAATCTTCAAGGTCAAATTACTAGCCTCAAAGACTACGTTAACGGCGAACTGAAGAGTACAAAAGATTGGGTATCTGCAACATTCGTCACTCTTGAACAACACAATTTGGTCTGCACAACGATTGCTGGTATCCAAGCTGATATTTCCTCAATTAAGGAGACCATTAACTCCCTTTATGAAAAGATTACAGCCAATCAGACTCATCTCACCAATCTCATAAACGATCTTGACGCTAAGACCGAAGAAGCACTTACATCAGCAGTGGAGCAACTTAATTCTTCTATTACAACAGCAAAAGAAGAGATAACAGCAACTTACACATCTGCAATTGCATCAGCAATCACATCAGTAGAAAGTTCACTAAAAACCTGGGTTAATGAGCAACTTACTGGATACTATACTATTGCTGAGATGGATGCCAAAATATTGCAATTAAAGAAAGCACAGGAGGATGGCGATGAAGATTTGAAACAAGAAATAGTATCACTATCAAACGAATTAAATCAAACAAAGGCAGATATCAAAGCTGCATATGAGAAAGCTATATCTGATGCAATTACATCCTGCGAAGGAAAAATCAACGACAAAATTGCAGCCGATATAAAAGCAGCATCAGATGCCCTTCAAAATCAAATAGATTCTATTTCAGAGAAAATTAAGAATATTGAGATTCGTTTAGGTAAGGTTGAGGAGTCATTAGAGGCTATTTTATCGAGAATTCAAAGTATAAATGTACTGCCTTCATATGCAGATGGAAGTGTGAAAATTAAAGACACATCTAGTTCAGAAATTTACTTTGAAATTCTACCTCGTTCAGAGTCTGTAAAACTAGCAAATCAGGAACTAGACATATTTTCATTTGACGCTATTAATACAGAAACCAAATCATTTCGTTTCCAAAATATCCCAATTAAATCTATACGCGATGATGGTGAATGCTTTATAATCAGCGTAGATGCCACAAAAATTAGCCCGAACTTTTTTGCAGGGGATCTGTCCTTGAGTGGCCGTCTCAAGATAGATGATGGAAACAATGTTGTGTCAACAAGTTTCTTTCAATTATCTCCATATATTATGGTAAAGGAACTTTCTTTTGCCGAATCTGAAATAACGGTTCCGCAATCCACCGAGAACATAGACATCACGGTTAGTGTATTCCCATCAATAGCTACAAATCAGAAAATTGAATGGATTTCATCTAATGAATCCGTTGTTCAAATTCAACGTGATTTTACATCATCTACGTCATTTAATACTATTGATTCCGGCACAGCTACTATCACTGCATACGCAGAAAATAAAAGTATTAAGGCAGAAATAAACGTAATTGTTAAACCTGGCCCCCTATTGGTTAACTTAGGATTAAGTGTAAAGTGGGCATCTTATAATGTAGGTGCGACAAAACCTGAAGAATATGGTGATTATTTTGCTTTTGGAGAGGTTGAACCAAAGGAAGAATATTCTTGGTTGACACATAAGTGGTGCGAGGGAGGAGACTCTAATCAACTTACAAAATATAATTCAAATCCAGATAAAGGAATAGTTGATAATAAGTCTATTTTGGATAAAGAGGATGATGCTGCCTATGTTCAGTATGGGAAATCTTATTGCATTCCTTCACCAGATGATTGGAAAGAATTGCGTAATGAGTGTAAATGGGAGTGGACAACAATCAATGGTATTTCTGGCTACAAAATAACAGGAACAAAAGAAGGTTTTGAGAATGAAAGTATATTTCTTCCTGCCTCAGGTAGCAATGGAGTAATTAATGGCTCTGGATATTATGCTGCCTGTACATGTCTAAACGGGCTAGCAGTAGATTTTCAACTGTTTAATGAGGGATTAATTTCTGGAGGAGCTGCGAGTGCGCGTTGCAATGGGATATCTGTTAGAGCAGTAAGTAATCACAGATATTGATGTTCATTTGGACACAAAATACCATTAGGTTTCAAACAATTTGTACATAATTGCTAATTCCTTCCTCACTGTCAATTTTGGGACTTTGCGGACCTCAAAATCTAGTAATCCGAAAATAATAAGTTGCGTCAGATTTGAATTAGATTTTCG
>JALFGP010000006.1 GCA_022777205.1 Rikenellaceae bacterium | reverse complement strand
TGAAAGTCAGGGACTTAATGGCTGTCACTGGCGGAAGCGGCTGTCTAATCTCAACGCCCTGGTCTTCTACGGAAGATTGCCCCACCCGATTGTATCCTATGGCTCTTTTCACAGACATCTTGAGAGAGTCTATGAACATTTCCCAGCGCTTTTTCAGCGGCGGACGGAGGCATTTCTCCACCAGCGGGATGAGGCTCCGGGACAGGTCCATTTGAGAGAAGAAATAATCCCGTTTCGGATGGGCTGCCGGAGATGTGCTCCAGGCAGGGTTGCGGCGCAGGGCCGATTCGGCGTTGGTCTCGGCGTAAGTAAGTCTGCTCCAATCGAGTGCGTCCATTGCCTTGGGTGAGTTCAGCATCACCAGTCCGGTGCCCTTGTCGTCGAACATTTGGGGGATTTCGGTCTCCACGCCCCAGAAATCGGCTAACGTGATGTCGCTGTGGCTTCTGCCGCACTTGGCTTTGCAGTCGTGGCAAGAGGGACGCAGAATCATATCCCTCAGGAAGGCACGCATATAGTGGTTCTGCTTATGGTGACTCACAAGGGACACCGTCTCATCTTCCGAGTTGCAGGTCAATGCGAAATTGAAGCGTTTCCATCCGTTGCGCTTGTTGCGGAAGCGTATGTCCGTGATGGCTTTTCTGCCCGAGGTCACCACTTCATCGAGATAGCGGCTCCATACCTTCGGGCTCGGTGTGCCGTGGCATATTATATCTACGGTCAGCAGATTGTCGTAAGGCTTGCGCAGGAAATGCTTCAATCCGGCAATCTGGCAGGGAGTGCCCGAGAAGAGCACCTTGCGGCCTTGGTTTAGGAAGCGACAGGCATCGGTGTAGGACGTTTCTGTGCGGGCCTGCACATATTTGCTGCCCATGAATGCTTCCACAGAGTCCATAGTCTCGGCATAGTCCATCACCACCTGCCACTCTCCGTCGAAACGGGCTCCGAAGACCACTCCCCCTTCCGCAATTGTCTTCGCTGCAAGCAGATGGAAGATTCCACCGGAGGAAGACCTGAGGCGCACGGCCTCGTCATTGTTGATGGCTGCGAGAAATTGCAGCGGCGTCGTTTCCCCGAATGGATGCAGCTCATGGCAGGTCTTTTCGCACAATCCGCAGTCCGTGCAGGCATCCCCGTCCGCAACAGGATAGAGGAAACCCTCCCCGTCCGGCCGCATCTCAATGCACTTTCGAGGGCACACGGACGCGCACGCTCCACAACCGCAACAATTCCTCTTATCAATTATGTGTATCATTTCCTAATCTTGAGCACCCGGAGCGCCTTGTCCAGGAAAAATACCCTTTCGTGTTTCGTAAATCCTATGAAGAATGACGCGAGCCCCACCGAAGCGACACAGGTGCACCCGACGGCAATCAGTCTCAGCCATCCTTCTTCCATCTGCAAATGTACGAATAATGGACAAATAAATGAAACGGCAACTGTAGAAAGAATCGGAATATAGATATTCTTCAGGTATTCCTTCACCGGAAGATTAATCAGCTTGCGGAGCATAATCATCCTCGAGAGCTGGGCCACGGACTCCACGCAGAAATGCACAGCGAACACCGACCAAGCCGGAGCCCCTGCCTTGAGGACAATATAGGAAATCGGCAGAATAAGCAGGAGTATGCTGCCCACGACGATTTGATAGACCTTCACCCTGCCCGTCGCCTGGTTCGCCACCACAAGTGGGTTCGCCGTGGTGTAAATCAATGATATGCAAATCATTATCTGGGTAAATACCACCGCATTTTCCGGCACATCCTTCAGCCATAGTTTGAGCAGGAAATCCGTTTCGAGCAGCACGGGGAGCGAGATGAAGAAAAGCAGCAGGAAGGAGAACCTTGCGCTGCGGAACATCAAGCTGTGCATCTGGTTCAGATCCCCCGTGGCGAAGTTCTTGGTAATCTGAGGGTTGAGCGCCGTCTGGAATCCGCTCACAAACTGCTGCACCGCCGCCTGGACCTGCACCGCGATTCCCCTTGCGGCATTCACGAGAGGGCCGAAGAAAATGTTCAGCATCATATTCAGTCCCTGGGTGTAGAGGATGTGGGCAAGGTTGCCGAAAAAGCTCCATCCCGCGAAGCCCGACATTTCCCTCAAGAGCGGCCGGTCCAGCGCCCAGCTCATATGAGACTCCTCAAAATGCCTGTGGCAGTAGCCCGTGTAGATGAATCTGATTATCAGTTGAACCAGCAATGTGAGGATGGCATAGGCAATCATCTTGTCGATCGGGGACACCAGCAGCAGATACACAATCGCCAGTTTCAGCGACACCTCCAGAATCGAAATGTATGCAAATGCCGACATCTTCTCGTGTGCTATGATATCGGCATTGTAGGGCGCTGACATAATGTTCACAGCGCAGGAGACTATGGAACACTGATACACCCACATCGCCGCTCCCATCCTCTCCTGCGGAATCACGAGTTTCTCCATCAGGAACCATAGTCCGACGGTTTCCCCGAGCAGGATGATGGCAAGGGCTATGAGCGAATGGATTTGCAGGGATGTGCTGAAGACGCTCCTGAGCCTTGTTGCCTCCCCTTTTGCCAGTTCGAAATTGAGATAGCGCTGGGTGGACGAGATCATCGAAGAGTTGATGAATGTGAACATCGAAATCACCCCTCCCACGACGTTGAAGATGCCATAGTCCTCAACCCCGAGAGTCTGGAGCACCACCCTGGATGTGTACAGAGAGACGGCCATAGTGAAAAGCATCCTGACATAGAGCATCAGGGTGTTCTTGGCTATGCGTTTGTTGTTTGAAGCAGTGTCTTGCATATGGGGACGGCTCTCAGGGCGGAGGTTGGAATCAGCGCTCGGGATGATTTATGAGGTTGTAGAAATAGACCCAGATATTGAAAAGCGGCGCCCAGAACGACTCAATCGGATAATGGGTGAGCATATGGAGGTTGCGTTTAGTGCTTGAGAGGAAACGGCGCAGCGGAGTGGAATAGGCCCCGGGAGAGACACGGGAGTCATAGAAGCCCATATTCCCGGTCTGCATCACCTCGGACAGGAAAAAGCGACCTTCCTTTTCGTCCGGACGGCAGAGCATCAGACTCTCGTCCAGACCGCATATTTCCTTAAGCACCCACATCATAGCCCCGGCAAAGGTCGCAAGTCCAAGGCGTTTCAGCCAGGCCATAGTCTGGGCCCTCTCGTCTTCCGTAAACCCTTGCTGCAGCACATAATAATAGTCCAGCACCTGCTTAAGGCCCACTCCGTGACCGCATAGATGCCTGAAGCAGTGCAACAGGATATAGACCCGGTTAAACTCCAGGGAAGGATAGTCGGCACTGTTGTCGGGTGCGTGGAGCCTTGAGAATTTTTTCAGCCGGGCGTTGCGCAATGGACTGGACAGGTAAGAAGGCATAAAATGCAGTTCCAGCGGCGGATTGTCAAACAGATGGTAATGGATATGGAAATAGTTCACTCCATCAACCTTCCCGCTGGTGCTCAGGGCAAACTCATACACGCTCCTGCGGTCCGCATCCACCCAGATGTCTATGTCCCCGACAGTCCTGTGCCCCGGCTCCGGATAGAACCGCGCCATCCCTGCGCCTTTGAGCACAACGCAACGGAACCCTTTATCCCTGAAGAACTTAAGCGCCTGTTCGCTCTTTTCCTGCAACTCCATATTCTCCCCTTCCTCATTGAGGGCAATCCCAATCCAGTTGTATTTCACTTCCTCTGGCATTCCGGCAATCTGCTCCGGAGGCAGTTTCCCCAGCGCATCCACCAGATACACATCGATGGCCTGCCGCACCGCCTGCCGGCAAATCTGCTCCCACTGCACCGGAGCAGGCGTTTCCGAAAGGCGGTCCAGTTTCCCGACCGAGACCTTGATCAGTTCTATGAATAAATCTTTCACGCTCATTTTCCTATGGCCTCCTTGATGCACTCAACAATATATTTCACATCCTCATCGCTCACATATGGCCCCGCCGGCAGGCAGAACCCGACTTTGAAAATGTCCTCCTCGATGCCGTTGGTATAGGCCGCACAACCTTCATAGACCGGCTGCCTGTGCATAGGCTTCCACACCGGGCGGCACTCCACCTTCTTCCCGAGCATAAACACCCTAAGCGCCTCCACATTCTCGTTTGGCTGACAATCAGTGGTTGGACAGTCCACAGCGTGGATGACTCCCGCAGCTCCTCCCACTGCAGTCCTGATGACCTCCTTATAGGCTTCCTCCTGGCCCTTAACGTGTACCTCCGGGTCTATGGTCGCAGCGCAGAGCCAGAAGTTCGAGTCATATCGCTGGTCGTCCGGCTGTTTGTGTATATGCACTCCCGGAACATCCTTGAGCAGTTCCTCGTAAAGGGCCTGCACGTGCCTGTGGTGAGCAAGATGGTCATTCAGCACCGTCATCTGTCCCCGGCCGATTCCCGCACATACATTGGACATACGGTAGTTGTAGCCTATGGCAGTGTGCTGGTAGTACGGATATGCATCACGCGCCTGGGTAGCATACCACATCACTTGATTGGCCTCTTCCGGATTGCGGCAGATAAGCGCCCCGCCGCCTGAAGTGGTAATCATCTTGTTGCCGTTGAAAGAGAGCACCCCGTATTTTCCGAAAGTCCCGAGCACCTGACCGTTGAAGCGCGACCCCATTCCCTCAGCCGCATCCTCCACCACAGGTATCCCGTATTTGTCCGCAATGGCCATAATCTCGTCAATCCTGTAAGGCATACCGTAGAGAGCCACCGGCACAATGGCCTTGGGATATTTCCCGGTCTTTGCCTTGCGGTCAAGTATCGCTTCCTCAAGCAGCCCCGGGTCCATATTCCAAGTCTGGGCCTCCGACCCTATGAACACAGGTCTGGCTCCCAGATAGGTAATCGGATGGGAAGAAGCGCAGAAAGTGAAGGACTGCACGCACACCTCGTCCCCCGGCCCCACTCCGCAGGCAAGCAGCGCAAGGTGCACCGCCGCAGTCCCCGCCGAAAGGCACACCACGCAACGGTCCAGGGACTCGCTCCCGTCCGACTTCGAATTGGCAAATGCAGCCAAATCCTTCTCAAAGGCATTCACATTCGGCCCCATCGGCACCACCCAGTTCGTGTCGAATGCCTCCTTGACATACTTCTGTTCATAACCCGCCTCGCTCATATGGGCCAGGCACAGGTAGATGGTTTTTCTTTCTGACATTATTTTGTTGAGTATTAATTTGATGCATTACACTAGCATAACCTCCCACTCATCAATATCCCCCACCGGACGATATTGATGAGTGTTATCGGGTGCTTTGAAAACACTTATCTTATTTCACTGATTTCGTCAATACAATATCCCCGCACATTTCAGATGCACCAATCCATTGAATAGATTTCAGGGAAGATAATATGGTAATCTTGGATTATATCCTTTGCATAAATACAAATTTGCATTGGCGGACATAAATTCAGAAAAGACTTTGAATTTGGTACAAATGGTATTTTATGGTCATCTCCTCCACAATTCTCACTTAATACGCGAATCGCTTTAAACGGGAAATTATCGTCCCTAATAAGTTTGGCAATAACAAAACTGACTGTTTTTACTTCACCTCCATAACTGGCATTTATGGCTTTGTACCAATTCTCGAAATTATGAAGTTGCTCCATATTTCCAGCCAGATCAAGGTACTCGTCTTCATTGATGTCGGCAAAAGCCTGACAAATCATATATTTCCCATCATAATGGGAATTGCCCCACCAATGGGCCCTATCAATGAGATTATCCCAAAAATAATATCCTTTGCCCAACCACGGACGATTGACACATAAAAAAGGCCCCTCCGCCTCCACATAGTCGGGATTATCCCTGTCAGCCACTGTCTGCAATAAATTATCTAGTCTTGGCATTTCCTATTCTACCGTCTTTACATGCTCTTTCAAAACATTGCTCAAGTCAGACAGATTCATCGTAGGAAGTACTACAGGCTGAAAATTTGCTTGTAATGTCACCATACTGACAAAGGCCCTTACATAAGGAAATAGAATAGCTATACTGTTAGCATAAAAATACGAAGGAATGTCTTCTACGGAATCAGTGTCATTGAACTCAAAAACCCCCACACACTTAATTTCAATACAAGGCGAAATTAGCGTCTTATCGAAAGAAGCTGTAAATCGAAAACTCAACTTAAATGTACGGTTTGCCGATGAAAACTCCCCTTCAGGTAAGATATCTATGTGAATGTCATTTTTGCCAGACTTGACATCCTCAAAATTCATTTTTACCACAGGGAAATTATAGCTTTTCAAAGAAAAAACAGCTTCTTTCATATTTTATGCAGCTAAATATAACTCAGACATAGAATATGATGGAGCAGCATATTCTGCATCATCAAAACCCGGAGAATAACGAATCACAAGGCTCTCAACTAATTGGATATAACTTTCGACATCTGGCCCCATATCGTTGAATTCCTTCAACGCTTCCCACTCTTGAGCCTTTTGCTCCGGTGTCATACCGGCAAGCTGCTCGAGTAACTTATTATAAACCACATCCATCATTTTTCATCATTTGGAGCGAAACCAACACAAATCATCATAAATCGGACCCAAAGTTTCAATTTTTTTTTGATATATGCAAATTATCACATCATTTGTTTGATTTCACAAGAAGATCACAGGTCCGCAAGCATCCTGATGGGTACAAAATTTTTTAATTCAGCAAGTCTCTCGGACGATGAACGGTTTTATCAGGCAATTCCGCAGCAATCCGGTTCAAACAATTCCTCAAGACCGTGAATTATTGTCTGCGGCCTGTATTCGGGTGCCAAGTCGAAGGACTGTTTGTGGATATTTTGTCCATCATCCAGCAGGCATACGGTCTTCCACCCGTGCTGATTGGGGTATAGAAAATCCTTGGCGGTGTTGTCTCCAACATAGATGAAGTCCAAGGGCTGACCCGAGGCCAGTGCCAGAGCCTTGGATGCAAATGTCTCATAACCTGCGGGGAATGGCTTGAATATATCCGGCCTGTCATTGATGATGATCAGGTCCTCCGGCATCCATCCGTTCAAGTGCAATGCATTAATCTTGTTCATCTGGGTTGACCTGCGACCGTCAGTGACAAGTCCAAGCAGGCATCCTTCAGATTTGAGAGTATCAAGAGCATTTATGGTCTCCTCATTCAAACTGATGTCTGGGAAATGGTTTCTGTAAACTGCAAGGCAATCTTCAAGCGAACACGCTGACGGAAATTTGTCCGCCAACATCCGGAAGGGATTTTCCCCTGATTTATACCACTCAATCAAGGAGTTGTAAACTGTTACCGCTGCAACTCCCAATTGCTTATGTACATATTCAGATACAGCCCTATACCCTGATTTCAGGAAGTCTATTTCCTTGTACAGAGTATCGTCCAGGTCAAAACAAATGGCTTTCATTTTACACAAAAATCGCATCATCAAAGCGCAGCATCAGCATTCCGTCCTTCCAATTGTCGAAATACTCCACCTGCTCGTCCAAGAAATACTCCCTTATCAGCAACTCCGGGAAGTTCCCGCCAGCCATATATGACAGCGGGAAACCGCCCCCGAACCTCGGATTAATCTCTATGCCCACAATATCCTTAGTTTCAGGATGGTAAAACAATTGAACGCAGATACATCCCACGCAACCTTTCAAATATCCCAACCTGTCTTTCAGCAACGCCACAATCTCATTTTTGACTGTACGGCCCTTGTTGATTTCACCTGCCCTGATTTCTATGCGCTCGCGGGGAACAATGCATTTGACCTTGTTGTCTTTGCCATAATACATATCCACGGTAAATTCCTTATAAACTTTTTTGTCTATGTATTCCATAAACATAAGTTTGGAATCGTGCAGGATTTCAGGAGTCAGGTCATCCTCAGACTTTATATGGTGTAGGTTGGTGCTCAACGAACCATCGTACGGTTTGGCAAACATAGGAAACACAGGGTTGAACTTGTCTATTTCCTGTGGTACTCTTATTCCGTGACTTTCGAAAAATGCTCCCGTATTGCGCTTGTCACGACAAACTTCCACGAATGGGCGTTCACTTACCATAATATGAATTCCAGCCTCGGCAAACTTTTCCTTCAAGTCCGCCAGAACCAGCAATTCAGTGTCTATGGTCGGAATTATCATACCTATTTTGTTGTCCCTGCATATTTGCAGCAGCACGTCAGGATATTCCGGTGCAGTTACTCTCGGCACTTTGAAACTTCCGTCACAGACGTAGCTCACAGGTGCCATCTCCGGATTCATATCAGTAATGAAAACTTTTGCATCAGGGATAAAACGACTCAAGGTCTCCTTGAAATACCTTGTCAATGCCACACGCTTTCCCGCGGAGGTGACGAGAATGTTATTAGACATGTATGATATAATTTACTAGTCGAAAGAATTATTTAATGATTCTATAGAACCTGCAGGCAATGTAGAATAGCCATTTATGATTCAATATGAAATGAATCAAGCTAGTTTTGAAACCAGGGTAATCGTCCTTGGATAATCTTGGATACGGATATATCCCCCCCCTTCCAGTTTTTGAATTGACTCCATTATTGTATTTATTGGCATTGATGATCTCAGCATCCTCAATTGAAGAAAATAAATGTATGAATTGCGTCTTGTATATAGACGCAGAAGGCAAGCATCGGACAGTTCTCCACTCTTAGATTCTATCAAAGCAGTCATATAATCAACTGCATATGTAAAATCCTCAATCATTTTCATCTGATGCTTGTTATCTTTTCTTGTTACTGTACTGCCGGGATGAAGAACGTAATGATACACATCATAATCTATATGAGACATCCGCCGAGTACTCAAAAAGAGTTTCATCGTGAACATACCATCCTCACAATACCTTCCTTCTTGAAAATAAATGCCATTATCAATAATGTGAGCAGTCTTCGTTAAATAATACCAAGGCCCATTATTATAATTATGTGTTGCGATGTATTCTGCTCCATTCTGAATTGGTTCAATTGACTTCCCAATATGTGCAACATTTGATTGATTTTCCAAAAACATATTGTATGTCAATATTTCCAAATCGTTATTGATGGCAATCTCAAGAATAGAATACAGGGAGTTAGCCTCTAAATAATCATCAGAATCCACAAATCCTATATACCGCCCTTGGGCATTGCGAATTCCGGTATTTCGTGCTGCCGCCTGCCCTTTATTCACTTGCTTTATCAATAGGATTTGGGGATTATTCCTCATTAAACTCTCTACGATTTCTGCACCTTTATCTGTTGAACCATCATCAATTACCAAGATTTCGTATTGATCTTCATTGAACTGCTGACGCAATAATGATTGCAAGCACTTGGAAATCCATGGTTCAGAGTTATACATTGGTACAACAATGCTTAACAATTTCTCCATATGTCAATTACTTCCATTAAAATAATCCATAGTCGCAGCCTGCCCGGAAGTGGTGTTGATATCCTCCCGGCAGAACACCTTCTTGATAGTCCGAAAAAAAATCTTCCCGTCAATCGCAGGTCCGATATGATCCACATAATACACATCCAGCTCGAATTTGCGTGTCCAGCTGATGTTGTTGCGTCCGTTCACCTGTGCCCAGCCGCTCATTCCGGGAGTCACTTCGTGACGGCGGTGCTGCTCCGCAGAATATAGCGGAAGGTAACGCACCAACAGAGGTCTGGGACCAATGAAAGCCATATCCCCCTTGAGGATATTGATTAGCTGCGGCAGTTCGTCGATTGAAGTGGACCGGATGAACTTGCCGACTTTTGTCAGGCGGTCTGCATCCGGAAGGAGATTCCCATCAGCATCCCTTTCATCTGTCATTGTCTTGAACTTCAATGCCTTGAAAATCTTCTCATTCTTACCGGGACGCTCCTGAGTGAAGAATACTCCCGCACCCTTGTTTGCAAAATGCAGCAAAATCATTGTTGCGAGAAACACCGGCGACAACAGCAGCAACGCCACGAGTGCCCCGAGAAAACCCACCGGGCGTTTCACCAGGCGGATGTACAGCTTTTGTTGTTTTGTCATTATTTGTTATGTGAATGATTTTCGTGGGATAAGATGGGAATCTGCATTTTTCTCAGTCTTGAGGAAATTTTATTCATTTCCAATTCTAAAAAAATAGGATGCCTACCGATTATTTTTGAAAATTTAATGCTATATTTGTGGCGAGTAAATGAGTATGCGAGAGTTAGCAAGGCTCGCGAGCACTAAAAACAAACAGAGTATGAATGAATATTTCTTACTCTGTTTTTGTTTCCCTACTTTTTGGAAGGCCCACTCCCGGCTGAGCACCCTGTATAGTACTACTGACAAACCTCAAAAGACTGCAAAACATCTTCCACGGCATATCTGAGGAAGTCGATATCCTTTGTGTCCGGACTATATTGCGCGAACACTGAATCAAATTTATTCTTAAGGCAGTCACTCAAATATCTCACCTCTTCGATCTTGTACCTTCTGTGAAAATCTGTCAGCAAGTCCCGAACGTATCCACTGATGTAATACGCACATTGCAAAATATCACGATTTGCAAGGAAACTGTCAATACTGTCTGAAATGCCTTTGAAGTCAGTGACGGGCCTATACGGATAGTCTTCAGTGAAATGAATGAAATTGCTGAACTCTTCAGGACTCAAGAACTTCCAACCCTTCATCTTGGAGGAATCGGACCCTCTTCTCCATCTGGAGAGGATATTTATCATTTGAGAAGACAATCTTCCGGAAAACAAGAATACACTTTCTGCTGAATATTGAAGAAGATAGCTGATAGAACGCGTATAGGTGTCCTTTTCCAATAAGTCCTCCTTTGAAACATTATCGGCATTCAAATAATTCAACCTCAACTCGACAGGTACTAATAAAGGCGCGGAAAAATGTCTATCAGTATCATCGAAAACAGCCAGTCCCACCAGTGCATCCATCGTCTTGTTTCTCATAGCCGGGTGCATATCAATCTCCTGCAAATCAGCATCTATGCACTTCATATCAAGGATGCGTGCCGGAAATCCAAAAGATTGCACATTGGAACTGTCCTTGCCGACTATTTCACCAAAAGAAAACACATAATCTTCCTTCACTCCACAAGATGCAATTGCATCCGGAAAATACACATTATTCCTCCTTGCCATATTCCTGAATTCTGGTTATAGCAAAATTGAATGAATCAAAAATATTCGCTATAGAATCCTGTTTTTCAAAAACATACTGAAAAGAGTCATCCGGGGAGGGAACCGCAAAATAGAAACTTACCTTGCCCGATATTTCCTCTTTTCTTGCAATGGCATCAATTGCAGCAATCATATCAGGATTATGACTGGACAAAACTATCTTTACATCAAGGCTCTTTTGCAGAAGTACCAGAATCCTGGCGTACTCAACAATCCACTTCGGGTGCAAATGAGCTTCGGGCTCATCAACAATCAACAATGTGCCTCTGTGTAAATGTCCGTTTTCCAGAAGTTTGGCGAGAATCGAAAACGATATTGCTCCTGTTGCCGCCTGGTTAAGGGGAATCTTCAGGCCATCATTTCTGCTATAGTATAATTTATTGACGAGGATATCCCTTTCCACTTGGATTCCACCGTTGAGAATAGCATTGAGTTTCAATGTGATGTCCCTACCGCAGTTGTCAATCTTCTCAGTATCAGCAGTATTCAGATATTTATATATGTCATTATTGCTCTTCTCACACTCCAACAATTCATAAGTCTTATAATATACCACACGGTCAATGTTGATCAAAGAACTGATACTGTTCTTATTAACTAAGTCAAATCCATCCTCCGAAATACATGTGTCAATTTTTGACTCTCTGATTTGCTCATCAACCTCTGACATTAACTCATAAAATGTGGCGATGTTTCTTTCTGTCAGTTTCCTTGCAACGGAATCCCTCAAAGAATTGACTCTTGCCTCTAAAGTGGAACAGATTATGTCTATCAGGCTCTCATAGTTGTCACTGTTTTGGTTCGGTATCCCGAACATACTCTGCAGTCTGACCTTCATACGTGACGGATGGTCTGCTTTGGAAAAATAATTGAGTAACGTACGTTTGAATTTCCCGATTAACTCTTCAGACGCATCAAAAATATCTGCCAAAGGCATCCCACCCTCATAAGCTTCAAGGAAATCAAAAGTATTCAAAGTCCCGGGTCCGAGAGATAAGCGCAAATCAATATCCGGACGCGCTATCCGTCTCAACGCATTCTGCAAGCCGTGTACAGCATTGAGTTCCACCAAACGGTCAAATTCAGTCAGAACCTTTGTCGTGTCATACAAAAGCCTGGAGATGGTGCTTTTGCCCGTACCATTCTCTCCCACCAATATGGTAATGCCATTGATATCTATAACGGCACGTTTAACCGACCTGTAATCCGACAAAGAATAAACATATCTGCTCATACACTTTACTATTTCGATTCGCTTGCGAAGGTAATAAAAAAATCAATGCACTATGTATTCTCGCCTGGATTTTGATCTCCCAACATCCCCCGATAAATCTCCAGCCAGGCCCGGCTGACAATTATGCGTCTGGATTAATCATATACTCCCATTCCCGTGAAAATATTCAAACAGGAACAAAGGATATGCACTCAAAATGGCAACTTTTTTCTTGGGATTTACAAATAAATCAAGTTGTTTTTCAAAGATTACACTTTGCTGAATATATGTTTCATCCAACGGGATGACAGAAGAACTGTTACACAGCGAATTAGCTTTGGAAACATTCATTAAAATCAATTGATTCCAAGCATTGAGCAACTCCCGCCTTCGGGTATCAGTAATCGGTTCACGAATAATTCCCGCTTTATCAGTAGGGCATACAAGACACCTACGTTTTCTGGCCAATGCATAACGATTGCACCAGTCTTTGAAATGGCAACAATCATCGAGAGAGACTGAAGAATAACTGCTTTATTGTAGCCATCACCCGAGGCTCTTCTTTCTGCCCTTCAAATACAAACAATATCATAAGTACTATCTGAAAGCTCCGGCACGATACATTTTCTCAATATTATGGCCCTGTCTGAGTTCTCCTCTGTCTGTAAGTTCGCTCAGAGCGGCTATGCGATTGTTCCTCAACTCGAAAGCACAGTCAGGACGCAGCAAGTCATTACCTAACAACATAGTGTTGTGTGACGACATAAACACTTGAAAGTCCTCATTGAACAATGTCCTGCAAACATTCAAAGACAACTCAAAATGGTAGAAGGCATCAAATTCATCTATGAACACAAACTTGACATTTGATTCCTTCATCCTTTTAATCCAATAGAAAAGCAATTCCAGCGATGCCGTACCGGTCGAAATAATAGTGATAAATGGAACAACATTGTCCCCAATTCTGCACATCAAACTTTTCTGATCCTGTTCTGTCGGGGAGAAGTCAAACTTCTGTCCGCTTTCCTCCTGAAGAAATCTCTCAAAATCACGAATGTGGTTATTCTTGATTATATATTCCTCAATATTCACCAGCCCGTGGTCAATGCCAATGTAGTTTCTCTCATCAAGACATCTGAACCAAAGCATTGACCTGATGAAATCAAACAACTTTACGATGTAATGATCCTCAGGAAGAGGTAGTGTTCCAAAGATGAATTTCAAAATTGATACAGAATTGGAACTTTCCACCAATTCATCCTTTTTCCCATCCAACACTGAGAATTCGTCGCTGAATATCAAGGACTTGTCATCCTTGTCGAATACCAAGACTCCATTGAGCGCCAAACATTCACGGAGCAATGTTCCACGATTATTCCTGCTGTATGAATACACTACAGAGCAATTTCCGTCAAACTTGAATTCGTATTCAAAGTCTATCGGAGCATCAGTATTCCCTTGGTAAATAATCTTTGAATAATCGACTTTCGCTGCTTCATCAAGAGAAACTATATCAAACACTGCCCGGCCCAAACTGGTCTTGCCGGACCCATTGATGCCGTAAATTATACCATTTTTAACAACACCATCCTTTACAAGATGAGCATTGAAGGTATAGTCCCGAGGGTGGGATAAGTCCCAAGTCACAGCATCGGGAAAACCCATATAGTTTTTTACTGAGAAACGTGTCAGCATGGCCAAACCTTTTAATTTCACGCAAAAACAAGAGTATTACACATAATTACAAACTGTTCGTGCAAATATATGCAAATATAAAGGATTTTCCTTGTATCCGTAAAATAATTACGGATAAAGATGCTATTTCAATATTTCATCTTCTGTCAGTTTCCCAACATCCCCCGGTAAATCTCCAGCCAGGCCCGGCTGACAACCTCGTTGTTGAAGTGTAGATATTTCAAAAAAGACTACCTGAACTCCCGCTTCATATAGCAGTAAACTTCGCCATACACTTCTCCCTCAATTTCTTTCGGAGAGGAATGTTGGATATCATAAGAGCACCCCAACTTGCTGGTCCAAAATCCATTTGAAAGTTGTCTGGCTGCGTGTGTACAGTTTGTTGTACCTGGGGTTATATACAATGCTATTTTCCTGTACCCCTCCTCAAAACTGTCATCTTCGCACTTCTCATATCCTTTGCCTCTAAACGCCTTCACAAATTCTTCCACTTCTTCACTGGCATTTTCGTCAGGCCAGAATGTGACTGCATCAAGATATGCTGGTATACCGGACGGCGGCCACATCCACCGGCCCTTAATCTGATATGCCCAAGCAATGCAGTTGTAACTGTAGTCAATTGGACTCGTTATAAGGAAATGTTCATCACTACATAGTCCGGGAAACTCGCCCATTACATCCAACCTTGCCTCTTCAGTTCCTTTACCCATAGTTTGCAAGCCTCCTCAATAGTCAAGTCTTTCTTTGCTGAAATTTTTCCCTTAAAGATTAAATTGAGCGCCCACACCAACATAGATGGCTCCGCCTCTATAGACTGGCCAATCAATGGAACTGCTTGTGCTCCCATTGCCACAATGGATTGAAAATCTCTCTGCTCAATAATACCTTTGACAGAAGACAAAAAGCGTGTTTCCTTTTTCCAAGAAGACTCCAATGCCTCAAAAACCAGTTTCCCATTCATCATAAGTTCTGAAGGGTCATTCACTTCTGCTATGTACCTGGATGTAGAATGGTTTGTGAGTACCGTATCAATCTTGCTATATTGATCCACTGAGGCATACATACCCACAGGCACCCCAGACATCAGCCCAACAGCAATGGTAACCGGCTTCCAACCCTGTTTAATGTCTCTTAGTTGCATTGTTCCAATGTTTTATCGGTTAGATTCCCAAAGAAAATCTGATTCTTTACAGACCTCAGAGACTCCAACATTTCACCGAGTGTATTCAATTCGAATATGAGATTGTTTCGGTTCAATACATCTATGTCAAAGATGTACACATATTTATCCGGAAGATGCTCAACACTTTGATTCACAATAGAATACACACCTTCTTCTATATCATAAGTGAGTTTAAATCCATATCTAATCAATGAAAAAGGCATTCCCCCTCCCGCAGATGAAATCTGAGTGTTGAAATATAAAGTAGGGTCACTGAATTCATTGAATCTGAACTGGTTGATAAAGCGGATTGATGTTCTCCTTATCGTTACACTTTCCAACACAGGAGAAACGGCACTCAAAATGGCAAATACCTTTTCTTTGAAATGATCCCATCCTTCATAAGGTCGTTCAGTCGTATATGTAATCTCCGTTTCAGACAACGAAACCTTTTCCTTCTGGTCTGTTGTATAATACACATAACCGGTACGACGAGTGTCAGTTATACCGCTAACCTGATTCTTTCCTATGGTAATCTTTGTGGCAGGACTAAAACTCAAATTTGATTCAAAACTCTCATTACGTTTTGGAAAATGGCGCTTGAGAATCGCATCAAAACTAAGATAATCATCAACCTTCAAAGAACCGTTATCAAATCTAAGTTGAAAGATAGCGGTTATCACAGGCGGTTTCGCCAAACAAGGCCATTTCTTATCCATATAGTTCAAATGTTTCGACACAACCAATATACAAAGTTACATATTTTTCTTAGTTTCCCAATATCCCCCGGTAAATCTCCAGCCAGGCCCGGCTGACAACCTCGTTGTTGAAATGCTCCTCCACCCGTTTCCTGCCGTTGGCTCCGTGACGGCGGCGCATCTCGGGATTGAAATAATAGGTCTTCATACACTTGCACAAGCCTTCGGGGTCATTCACGTGGCACCTCAGGCCCGTCTCGCCCTCAACGGAAGCATCCACCACCCCGTAGGCATCCGAAGTGATGACAGGCAGCCCAAGCGCCTGAGCCTCCAGCACACTCACACCGAAACCTTCCCTCCAGGTCGGCAGCACGAAAACATCTCCGGCCTGCAGGGCGTTGTAGGGAGTTTGGGTCGGACCTTGATAGAGATAGTTCACCCCTCGCTTTATGTTTGGATATTCGTCGGCTCGCTTGTCGTAGGCTTCCTCGTCTCGCCCGTAAATCAACAATTTGCACTTAGGACATTCCGCCGCCAGCGAATTGAAAGCCTCGAAAAGTTCCCCTATGCCCTTGTCGTGAGTAATCCTTCCAAGATAAATGAACACCACATCTTCCGGACTGTAACCCAATTTCGCCCTTTCAGCCTGTCTCACCGGCTCCGAAATCACAAACCTGTCCAGATTCACCCCGGCAATGGAACCCTCTGCAGGAACCATAGAATTTTCTGCCGACACCACTCCCTCTCGTATCAGGAAATCCCTCTGTCCCGGTCCGTCCACCATAACGAAAGTGTCAAGAGCCACGATAATTTTGTCCATCATCTTGAGCATCAGTCTCATAAGTCCCTTTCTGGTAGCCCACACCTGCCCCGTAAAAATATGGAGACGATGTGGCACTCGGGCGAACCAAGCCGCAAGCGCTGTAATGAATCCCGCCTTCGGGGTCACAGAATGGACACAGTCGAAGTTCCCATCAAGCAAGATGTGTGTCACTGCAAAAAGAGCCTGCAAATCCTTGAAAACATTGATTTTCCGTTCAATGGGAGCATCGTGACAGACAACACCCATCTGCTCGAACTCTTCACGGAGGTCGCTCCGTCCCTTGAAATTCGCAAGCAGATGGACCTGGTAGTATCGCTGAAAATATGCGAAGTGGTCATTCAGGAACGATGTCGCTGAATCGGGTATTGCCACTACGAAGGCTATTCGGCGGGTGGGCATAGAATTTCACAAGTTTTCAAGCATAATCGTCCCGGATTTGCTCCAGTCAACTATAGTATCAGCTTCTTTCAGATTGATAAATGCATTATTTCTTATTAGTGAATACATTTTATCGAATGCACCTTTTGTCCCAACATTTGATTTCAGGTAGCGAAGGATACGATTTTTCAATGAACCATCTTCCCGGAAATAATTTTCATATTCAGACCTGGTCATTAGTCTTCCCTTCTTATACATCAGGTCATCAATATGGAAATAAGTCATTCCATAATTATTTGAATTTATACGGGAATTAATAAAAGAGTATGGGAAGAATCTGAAATACCCTCCACCGGAAAACGCAAACTGCTTTCCCAGAACTGATGTTAAGCAGATGGGAAACTCTTTTATTGACAAGTCCCCGCTTGTAATTATGACAGGTTTCGATGTCGGGAATGAAGCAAATCCTCCAAAGTCTCTTTTGGCAGGAAAAATTGAAGCATCCTTTTCAATGCCTTCTTCCGCAAGAATTTCCAATGCCCATTTATTACCCTCTCCTATAGAAAATGCAGGAGCTCTATAGCTGACAACTTTTTCCCCAACAACATCTTGCAAGGCAGCCAAAGCATCGTGGGTATCCGCCCGAAGTTGAGCTGGAGTCATTTTTGTCAACCATAAATGTTCATTAGAATGACATCCAATCTCATGACCTCTGGAGGCAATGGCCTTAACCACGTATGGGAAATCTGTCGCAACTTTTCCGAGACAGAAAAATGTTGCTTTAACATTACAATGGTCAAGGATATCCAGAATTGAACACAAATAATTGTCGAATTCTCTATATCTTTCAGAATGGTTGCCTTTGAATTGCTTTTCTATGTACCACTCTTCAATATCAAATGACAGTATTTTCATAAGACAAAAAGTAATCCCACTATACTATAGCGGGACATCGTAAGAGATATACTTATTGTTATATCTTTGCAGAATTTGTCAGAAGACAATATCCTGTTTTCTGAAATATTTATTGATAACTAATACAGTCGGAACAAGTACTATCATCGTCATAACAAAGGCCAGTGCTGACAACGGTGCATTGCTTGATACCTCGATTTGGGGTTGGAAGATTTTTGCGACCAGAATGATAGCGACTCCTTTGACTGGAATATGAAGGCACAAAATGTCAAGACTGTTTTGTCCAAACCATTCAAATCCTCTTGTGAATGATTTCGCAATATCTATCCTTGCGATAAGAATTGAGAAAATCGTTAACGCAAAACACCCTATAAAGGCTCTGATGTAGAACACCCACATCGGGCACAAATAGGAACTGGATCCCATACTGCATTCACCATAACAAAAAGCCATAACACCCATCAATGCCCAAAGAACTATTACAACAATCCAAGCCACAATATGATTCCTGGCAATATAGTTTTGCAATTCAGCAAGTCCCAATTTTTCACGTACTGCATAAGCAGTCCCAAAGAAAGGAAGAGCAAAGATAGCGGCATCAAGATTCCAAGGCAATGTCAACAGATATTGATTTCCCCATATTCGCGCCATCATGCAGCCCAATAATGCAATAATCCAGCATATTCCCAACATTACAGGTGTTTTTAATTTGGAGATATGATAAAATGCAATTTCAAGGACATACAGACAAGGGATAAACCATAAAGCACTGTTATGAACCATAAAGGCTCCAGAACCTTGTGCAATAAAAGTCTGGAACAACGGCATAAAATAACTGTCAACAGCATCTCCCCTTATATATCGGAAAATAGCCCATATACACCATGTGATTATACTGTACAGCACATACGGAATTAGCAGTCTTTTTGCCCGCTGTATCACAAAAGTTCCAAAACTCTTAAATTTTCGAGGGTTGAATAAAAGTGCTGATACAAAGAAAAAGAAAGGCATATGAAATGCATAAATAAGTTGATGGGATGGGCCAGCAATCAGAATGTGTGCCCAAACCACCAGGAGAATTCCTATTCCTTTTCCTATATCTATGAATTCATATCTTTTCATACTCCTTGTTTCATTTGCCTGAATTCAGGATTGAACAGTTTCCGAATATTTGAAAACGTGCCGGAAACAAACGGCATAGGATCAGACAAGCCATTCATGTCCTGGTAAAAAATGTTCTTGCCAAAGAACCTGAACCAACACGGATTAGTGTGCCATCGATTCGAGGCGTGGATAAACCATAAGACCTCCAATCCAAGATGGCGCAGGATAACACCCTCCTTATATCCATATGTCTTTTGCGGAAGCCCCAGTGCTCCGTTCACCAAAATCTCGCCCCAATTAATTCCTGCCATCACAGAACCTTTGATACAGGCAGGTAAACGCGGGTTTATTTCCATTATAAGCAATTCCCCGGTGTTCGGGTCTTCTATTATGTCGAAATCAGCGAAACCCACCCATTTGAGATCCTTCAGCACATTGTGGCAAATTGTAACCAGTTCATTGTTAACTATGGATATAGCACAACAATTACTGCCTGCTTTGTTTGGATACCAGCGCATTTTCTGCTGTTCAGAATGAGCTACAAGCTGCTGATATTCATCAACATATAATTGCACTTTAATCTGTCGCCCGCCAGCTTTGACAAAACGCTGAAGATGATAATCTCCAAACTGCTTATGCAACTCCGGATATATGGACAAAAATTCCTCATATGTTTGCACCTCAACCATGCCTCTTCCCCCAGTTGTACAATTGGGTTTCAACATTGCAGGAAATGGAAAATTTCTAACTGCATCATTGGAAATATCAAAAACCGACAAGTCTATAGTTTGGGGATGAGGATACCCTCTCCGGTCACATAAGGACATTAACTGGTTTTTGTCATAACCTTTTATGAAAATGTCGTAATCCGGTATTGTAAATTTCACTCGCGAACATATTTCCTGCTTGTATTTCGACAGAAATTCAGCTGCAGTGTCTCCCATTGGAATAACTGCATCTATCTTATCGCATTTAATAATTTCTAAAGCGAAGGAAACTAATCGATGGTCAAAAGGGCAGTTGGTAGCATAATGCTTATATACATATCTGGATTTATCTCCATAATTGGAATCGGTTGAAGATATGATTATTATTCTATATCCAGCTCGAAATAGTGACGGAATTATGGCTAAGCTTTGTGTTCCAGAGCCTAACAATAGAATATTATACATTTCATTTCAAGTTTTTATAGTATTCAAACCAGGCTTCAGTCACTTGCTCCTTTGTAAAATATTTTTGAACATATTCATATCCTTTTTTACCCATCTCGATTCTTAATTCCTTATTATCATACAAGGTTTTCATTGCATCATATAATGAATCACTATCCATTACTTTACAACGGATACCAGTAACATTGTCAATCATTGTATCTCGCATCCCATATATATCAGTGCATATCACGGGCAGGTGTACACAAGAAGCTTCCAAGACGGACATGCCGAATCCTTCACGATAAGATGGCATCACAAACACATCTGCTGACTGAAGCAATGTTTGGGGAGTGTTTGAATAACCATAGTATATGACATTCTTTCCATCCAGCAGATTGCTATAGTTTTTCAAATACTCCCTTGTGTTTTCCTCATCAGAACCCACCAACAGTAATACAGCATTGTGACATTCTTGAACAAGTTTATTCATTGCAGAGAATAGTTCATATATGCCTTTTTCTCTTTTCATTCTTCCCAAGAAGATATATACGACATTATTTTCAAAGTTTAATTTTTCCCTTTCGATTGTTCGCGTATTCTCAGAATAAATAAATCTTTGTGTATCAACTCCGCATATTGATCCATGAGCCATAACTTTGGCTGCCCCCTTTTTAAATATGCCTTGTTCCTCCAAATATTGCATTTGAGGAAATCCATCGACCATCAACTCGGTATTCAAAGCAACAGTAAGTTTGTCAATCGTTTTAAAGAAAAGACGCTTCCACCCTGTCATGTTGCACCACAACTGTCCTGTGAAAATTCTTATTCTGTGAGGAACTCTGGCAGCAAATCCGGCTATGGCCATCAGAAGACTGGGTTTACTAGCCATAGAATGTACACAGAAAAACTTTTCTTTACGAAAATATCGGTATATAAGATATAGACTTTTGAGATCAGTTAAAAGTGAAGGCTTTCTTTCTATTGGAATCGATTTGGATCCCTTGAGTTTGAGTGATGACAAATCATCGTTATCCTTAATATTTGCCACAAGATAAACATCAAATAGTTCTGATAATCGATCAATGTGGTCTTTAAAAAATGATTTTGCAGTACCTGGTTGGGCTACTACAAAACATATCTTTTTTTTATTACTCATTAATGACGTGTTTTTAAAATTTATTTCTGTTCTTATGAAGAATGTCATATAACCAAGAAGGCAGCAATCCAACCAATAAGGGTTTGAAAGCATACACTTGATAATACCACGGAAAACCTAACATCTTGAACCCCTGTCGTTTAACTCTATATTGGTTCTTTTTGCCAGTCCAATTCCTCCGGGATTTTGCATTCCTGTCATCTCTCATTTTGTAGTATGGCTGTTCAAGCATATAAGCCTTATATCCTGCCGCATACATCTTAAACCAAAGATGATAATCCTCTACCCGCAACAATCCTTTGTCGACCGTATATCCTCCTACTGAAAGGTATGCATCCTTCCGAACCATACAAGGCGCATGACATATTGGAGATCCATATAAAAAATCCTCAGACTTGACCTCTCCATGCCCCTTACCGACCATAAAAATGCCATTCTCATCAAAATACTCCATAGGAGAACTGACTATTGCATATTCGGGATGCTCTTCAAGAAAGCGGTATTCTATTTCAAATCGTTCAGGATAACTCAAATCGTCACCATCCATTCGTGCTATATAATTACCGTTTGCGACGGATAAACAATTATTGAGAGTTTGGTTAAGGCCTTTATTACAGGAATTTTTCAACAAAACAATATTGGGATGTGTCTCTTGGTTGAGTCGGGCAACTTCATATGTATTGTCAACTGAACCATCATCGCATAGAATTATTTCAAAATCTTGGAATGTTTGGGCATAAAGCGAATCTAATGCCTCCTGAAGAGTGTGTTCGCAATTATAAATACCCATTATTACTGAAATCTTTGGCATATAATTAATAAAACACAAAAATCATAAATAATGTAAATGCTAAATGTGCATACGAAACTCGTTTAGCGACCAGATACTTATTACGGCCCCAATCCTCATTTAGAAGAGGGTAAATTAGTACAAACGGATATAGAAACCAACTTAAGTATGCGATTCGATTTGTAAATTCTGCATACATACAAAGCATCCATATAGTATTAGTCATCAAGTATAGGCATAGAATAATATTATAACCTCTTGACTCTATCTTTTTTCGGAAAATTGCATAATAACCTACCAAAACTGGCATCGAGCTATAAAGGATAAAATCTAAGCGAAACCCTTTTCCGTGTGTCTGACCTTCCAGATAACCTGCACCCTGTTCATCCGTCATAGAGGCAAACAGTGATTGGAACGTACTTATATGAAGGGATGCGACCAGTACACCAAATAACCATAAGATGAAATACCACTTGGGCTTATGATACAAATATACAATAAGATAACTCCCTACAACCATAATCATTGAATGGTGAAATCCCCACGATATAAGAGCAAGACTCATAGTGATTAATG
>JALFGP010000114.1 GCA_022777205.1 Rikenellaceae bacterium | reverse complement strand
TTGCTAATTTTGCATTGAAATCAGATTCTTATTGGAAAAAATGGCAAAGAATATGTTGATCAATGTCCATGAAATTGTCATGGCAACTTCAGATAAAGCGGAGACTGCAAAGAAGACTGCTTTGATGCGCAGCGGACAGCTTCGCAAGATTGCGCCAAAGATCTACACAACCAATATGGATGACGAGCCTTCCGAGATTGTCAGAAGACACATTTTCTATATACTCGGCAAACTGTATCCAAATGCTGTCATCAGCCACCGCTCTGCTTTTGAGTTCAAACCAACTGATGAGGGTGATATCTATCTAACATACTCCTACACAAAGAATATCTACCTTCCGGGCGTGACGGTTCATCTGATAGAGGGTCCTGAGGGAACAGCGAATGATATGCCGTTCATCGAGAACCTTTATGTCTCAAGCAACGAGCGCCGTATCCTGGAGAATCTGCAGAAAGGACGTGCCAGGAATGGGTCTGTATCAAAATGTCTGTCTCGCGAAGCAATCGAGCAGCATCTGGAGAAAATGTTGCAGGTCAATGGAGAGTCTGGACTGAATGAGTTCAGGGATAAGGCCAGAACGATCGCTGCCACCCTTGGTATGGAGCAAGAGTTTGAACTCCTTAACAAGATCATCGGCGCCATACTTTCTACCAAGCCATCAAACATTCTCATATCAACCAGTGCCATTGCCCGTGCTGCCGGTCAACCATACGACTCAGACAGAGTCAAACTTTTCGAAGTGCTGTACGAGGCATTGCGCAATGATGTATTTGCCACTATCGACGAACAGAACCAGACAAAATCGGAATTCAGGAACTTCGCATTCTTTGAGAGTTACTTTTCCAACTACATCGAAGGTACAGAGTTCGAGATAGAGGAGGCTAGAACGATTATCGAGACCGGGCAGCCTATGCCGGCAAGAAATGCCGACTCCCATGATGTTCTGGGTACATTCCAGATTGTCTCCAGCAGGCGTGAGATGCGACGTACCCCGCATTCCGCAACCGAGTTGATTGAGATACTGCAGGAGAGGCATCGAATCATGATGGCAGCAAGGCCAGACCGTGATCCCGGCATGTTCAAGATGAAAAATAACCATGCAGGCGACAGTCATTTTGTGGACTATACCCTCGTACGAGGTACTCTCATGAAAGGTTTTGAGTACTACCAAGCGCTTGAGTCCCCGTTTGCAAGGGCACTGTTCATGCTCTTCATGGTGAGCGAAGTTCATCCATTCAATGACGGTAACGGCCGTATCTCACGTATAATGATGAATTCTGAACTCGTTAGCGCGGACCAGTCCAAGATAATCATCCCCACTGTATTCCGCGATGATTATCTCAATTCCCTCAGGCGACTTACAAGACGCTCCGAGCCATCCGTATTCATAAGGGCAATATCCAGAGTCCGTGAGTTCAGCGCCAACATCACCGGAGACGATTTTGAGGCGACTAAGGCATATCTTGAGAAATGCAATGCCTTCAAGGAAGGAGAGGATTATATCCTTCGTTTTTAGCCTTAATCTACAAAATTACCCTAAAAAGCCTCTCTTAGTCGACAAAATTGCTATAACGTAAACACCCGCTTTGGAATCATATTAACTTTTAGCGGACACCAATACTTTTTTATATAAAATTTTCATACCGTTCGTCGGAGATTGCCCCCAGTAAGGGCTGGATGTGGAGTTTAGCATAATATTTCATATCTTTGCCGCCGGACAATAACCGCGATGATTATGACACTATCAACAAATACCAACAGCAAAGTCCTGAAAATTATGGCCGTGATTGGAGGCCTGCTTTTATCCGCAACAGCAGCGAGGGCGCAGGAAATTCCTGTGGTGAACGACGAAGTATTAGGATTTACTGGACGTTTCAGTGCCTCAGTGGATTGGAAGGCATATAAGGGGCTGTACATAAGTGGCGAATATCAGCTTCGCACTCATAATCTATTCACTGCCGTAGAAAGGCATCAGGCATCGCTGGGACTCTCATACAAGGTCTGTGACTACTTCCGTACTGGCATTGACTATACTTTCATCGGCCACTACAAATCCTCTGACCGGAGTTTCCGTCCACGGCACAGGGCATCGATTTTCGTGATGGGCATCTACGACCTGGGAATGTGGCGTATGTCTCTGAAGGAAACACTGGAATTCACCCACAAAGCCTATGACCTCAATCCCTATCAGGACACTCGCAACAGTCTCAATCTCCGTTCACGCTTCAAGCTAAGCTACAGAGGCTACGCTCCATTGGAACCTTATGCCTATGTCGAACTGAAGAACAGTTTCAACGACCCGGCCTTCAACGCCATATTTGATGAAGATAACCAAATCTGGACCGACTATGAGTTTTTGGGCTACAAAACAGCAATGCTCAACCGTATCAGGGCCTGCTTGGGGGCAGAATGGCACATAACCCGCAACCACAGCATTGATTTCGCCCTGCTTTACCACTGGAATCACTCTCTGGAAATAGACACAAACAAAGAGGGCACGAAACTCAAGGACCTGTATTACGAGAATTCCAACGACCTGGCCCTTTCTATCGGCTACAAATTCTCCTTCTGATTAACGTCGTCCTGTCTGCCAGCCCGCGAGCCTATCTGCAAGGTGTGCCCATAGAGGCCTTGACCGCTGATTTCCACCCCCGTTCTATCGCTTTGCGTTGGGCGGGGGTGCTTGTGCTGTCGAATTTACGGTCCAGCCTCCATCTATCCTCCAGTTCTCCGGTGCCGGACCAGAATCCCGTGGCAAGTCCGGCCATATAACAGGCTCCGAGGGCCGTCGTTTCCCTTTCCTGTGGTCTCAACACGCTGATTCCCAACACATCGGCTTGAATCTGCATAAGCAGGTCATTTGCCGAGGCCCCTCCGTCCACCTTGAGCAGGGATAGAGGAATCCTGGAATCTCTCTGCATACATCTCACCACATCCGCCACGCAGCAGGCAATACCCTCCAGGGCAGCTCTCGCGATATGCGAAACCGTGGTGCCCCTGCTCAGTCCAGTGATGCAGCCCCTGGCAGACGAATCCCAATACGGTGCCCCGAGACCGGTCAAAGCCGGCACGAACCACACCCCTCCGCTGTCCGGCACCTGCGCAGCCAATGCCTCAATCTCCGAGCTGGACTTGATGATTCCGAGATTGTCCCGGAGCCATTGCACAGCAGCCCCTGCCACGAAAACACTGCCCTCCAGAGCATAATTCACCTTCTCTCCAATTTTCCAAGCCACGGTGGTGAGCAGTTTGTTGGACGACTCCACTGCGGTCTCTCCCGTGTTCATAAGCAGGAAACATCCTGTGCCGTAGGTGTTCTTGATGGAGCCTTTTTCCAGACACAATTGCCCAAAAAGTGCAGCCTGCTGGTCTCCGATGAGCCCCGCCACAGGAATCTGCACCCCGTCCACCTCGGCATAGCCATAAATTTCCGAGCAGGACTTCACCTGGGGCAGCATACAGCGCGGCACATCCAGCAGTGCAAGCAGATCATCGTCCCAGTCCAGTTTGTGTATGTTGAACAACATTGTTCTGGATGCATTGGTGACATCGGTCACGTGAACCTTCCCTCCCGTCAGCTTCCACACAAGGTAGGTGTCCACCGTTCCGAAGAGCAGTCTTCCATCCCGTGCAAAAGTTCTGGCATCCGGCACATTGTCCAAAATCCACTTGAGCTTGCTGCCCGAAAAATAGGAATCCGGAAGCAATCCTGTGCGGCTGCGTATGAACTCATCATAACCTTCCTCCGACAGCCTGCTGCAATAGTCCGCCGTCCTCCGGTCTTGCCATACTATGGCGTTGCATATCGGTTCCCCGGTTTCTGCGTTCCACACAAGTGTGGTTTCCCTCTGGTTGGTAATCCCGATTGCAGCAATGTTCTCAGCCCCGACCTCCCGCACAACCTTCTCCATCACATAGCGTTGGGACTCCCACAGTTCTTCGGGATTGTGCTCCACCCATCCGTTCTGGGGGAAATGCTGGGGGAATTCCTTTTGGCAAACGGCAATCTGGTGTGAATGTGAGTCGAAGACTATGGCGCGGGAACTGCTGGTACCCTGGTCCAGGGCAAGTATGTATGGCTTCATAATAAATTTTAATGAAATGTTGCGATGGAGCAATAATTTGTTCACGAATTAACGTTTTTATTGCGGAAAATCAAAATTTTTCTTTCATTTGCGGACCGTTATTCATAAACCTCCATTCTTATGAAGACACTAAAACTGAAATCCCGTTACGACGAGTTGGACCTTTCCGTGTCCATTTTTGAACCCGCAGGCATTCAGCCCAAGGGCATATTACAGATTTCCCACGGTATGGCCGAGCACAAGGAACGCTATTACCCTTTTATGGAATTTCTTGCTGCAAACGGCTGGATAAGTGTCATCCACGACCATCGCGGTCACGGTGAATCAGTCAAAAGTCCGGAAGACCTCGGACATATGTACTCAGGGGGAGCCGAAGCACTTGTGGAGGACCTCAAGCTTGTGCAGGACAAGGTGAAAGCTGACTATCCGGGACTCAAATGGGTGCTTTTCGGCCACAGTATGGGCTCTATGGTCGTGAGGGCTTTCACACGCAAATATGACGACAGCATCTGCTCCCTGATAGTCTGCGGCTGCCCGTCCGACAATCCCGCAAAGGGAGTAGCCCTCTTTCTTGCAAAGACCATAGGACTGTTTTGGGGAGACCGTCACCGTTCCAAATTCATAAATGCCCTTGCATTCGGCTCCTACAACAGGAATTTCCCGAAAGAGGAAGGCAATCTGGCCTGGCTGAGCGCAAACCGTGCAAATGTCGCCGAATACGAAAAAGACCCTCTCTGCGGCTATTGCTTCACGGCCAACGGCTTTGCCAACCTGTTCAGAATTATGCAGTTGTGCTATAATCCCAAGGATTGGAAAATGTCCAACCCGAGCCTTCCGGTCCATTTCGTTTCCGGAGGTGATGACCCTTGCCGCATCAGCGACCGGGCATTTGAGGCTGCGGCGGATTTCCTCCGCAAGAGGGGCTATGCCAATGTGACCACCCGCCTGTACCCGCACTTGCGCCACGAGCTTATGCTTGAAGGAGACAGACAGGTTTGGGATGACGTGCTTGCCTATATGGAAAAGGATATATAATGAGAGAGACCCTGCTCACCATCGCCAACCGGCTCGGAATTTCGATGACTACGGTTTCGAGAGTCCTCAGCGGCAATGCGGAAAAATACCGCATCAGCAACAAGACCAGGGATATGGTTATGAATGAAGCCCAGCGCTGCCACTATACACCGAGTGCCGTGGCCCGCAGTCTGCGTACCCAGCACTCGAATATGATAGGGCTGATTCTTCCGTCGGTTTCCAACAAGTATTTTGCGGACATAGCGGCGGTTGTGATTTCGGAATGTCGTCAGAAGGGCTATTCGGCGATAGTTATGGACGTGTCCGAGAACGAGGGTTTCCAGAAGGAGAGCATCAGGTCCCTTGCGGCGAGGGAGGTGGACGGACTGATCATAGCCCCTTGTGGGGATGACCCTTCGCAGCTGGAAATGGTGGACGAAATGCATTTCCCCGTAGTGCTCGTGGACCGCTATTTTGAGAACTCCAGGCTCTCCTATGTGACTACCAACAACTATCAGGGCGGAATGACAGCAGTGAGGCATTTGATTTCCAACGGACACTCCCGCATAGCCTGCATTCAGGGCGTGGAAACATCTCTGCCCAACCGCAAAAGGGTGGAAGGCTATGTCAGCGCAATGAAGGAAGCCGGGCTTGACGAGCATATCAGGGTGACAGGCAATGATTTCTCAGTACAGAACGGCTATGTCGAAACCCGTCTGCTGCTCAACTCCAGTCCCCGCCCTACAGCCATTTTCGCCCTCAGCAACACCATAGCGCTGGGCACCTTCAAGGCAATAAAGGAGAGCGGGCTTAAAATTCCTGACGACATTTCCCTCATATCCTTCGACGACAATGTCTATCTGGACTATATGGAGCCTCCTGTGACGAGGATAATACAACCGGTGGAGGATATGGCAAAGCTGTCGGTACGAATCCTTTTGGGTAAGATTGAAGACCGCCGTTTGCGTTGTGAGTCTGCTGATTCCCCGGGGAAGGACAACAGCAAGTCGGTACTGCACCTGGCTCCGAAACTCGTCCGGAGGGATTCTGTCTGTGTGCCGTTTTGCGACTAAATTTGCGCAGTTTTTTCCTGTCAACCATCAAATAATTCATCTTCATTGGTGAGATACGCCATCAAAGTTTCTACTTTTGACAAATAACAACGCAATCGTTGTCGTAAATACGGTTGCAGAACACTAAAACCAGTAACTATGTCAAAAGGAAATATTCTGGTCATCGGAAGCAGCAACACCGATATGACCATCAGGGCATCCAGACTTCCGGCTCCGGGCGAGACCATTCTCGGAGGTGAGTTCAAGATGGGACGTGGAGGCAAGGGCGCAAATCAGGCAGTAGCCGCCAAACGTCTCGGTGGCAACGTTACTTTCGTGTGCAAAGTCGGAAATGATGTTTTCGGAAATGAATCCGTTCAGGCATATACCGCCGAGGGAATGGACATCTCCCGCATACTCCGGTCTGAAAAACCTTCCGGTACGGCACTCATTATGGTCGATGACTCCGGTGAAAACTGCATTTCGGTGGCTCCCGGTGCAAACGGGGATATCAGCGTGGAAGACATACGCTCCATAGCCGACCTCATACGCAGCGCATCCTATCTCATTCTTCAGTTGGAAATACCTGTGGCTGCGGTGGTGGAAGCGGCTCATATTGCTCACGAGGCAGGCGTATGCGTGATTCTCAACCCAGCCCCTGCGACTAAACTTCCTGAGAGCATTTTCGCAGACATAGACATCCTTACCCCAAACCAGACTGAAACTGCCATTCTTACCGGCATTTCCGACGACCCGGACAAGGCGGTCGCGCGACTTGCGGAACTTGGTGTGGGACGAATTGTGATGACCAGGGGCAGCAAGGGCAGTGCGGTCTATGAAAACGGCAAATGCACACTTGTGGATGCCTGCAAGGTGAACGCAATAGATGCCACTGCAGCCGGAGACACCTTCTGCGGAGCGCTCTGTGTGGGTCTGTCCGAAGGTCTGGACCTGGTGGAAGCCGCCCGTTTTGCCACAAGGGCATCCGCGCTGACCGTCCAGAAAATGGGCGCACAGGAATCCATTCCTTACAGGAAGGACCTCTGAATACGGGTAAGCGTATTGCTTTTAAGCTCCCGGAACCTATAATAAATATTACTAAAACCACATAATTATGTTTATCGTAAACAGCACACTATTGGCAGTCATATTCTGTTTTGTGACTATGCTCTGTTGGGGCTCCTGGGGCAACACCCAGAAACTTGCCGCAAAAAGCTGGCGTTATGAGCTCTTCTACTGGGACTATGTAATCGGTATGGTCCTCTTTGCTCTGCTTATTGCTCTCACTATGGGAAGCATAGGCAATGAAGGTGTGCCTTTCTATAAGAACATTGCTCAAGTGAGCGCCGAAAACTGGGGTTGGATCATACTCGGAGGAGTGATCTTCAATGCGTCCAACATACTTCTTTCGGCATCCACTTCTCTCGCCGGAATGGCTGTGGCCTTCCCTCTGGGAGTGGGCATCTCAATGGCCCTGGGTACCATAAACACCTATATAGTTGAACTTGGACAGGGAGTGCACAACACCAATCCGACCTGGCTTTTCGCAGGTGTGGTGCTCGTTGTGCTTGCAATAATCTGCAACGGAGTGGCGAGCGGCAAGGTTGGCAACAGTGATGTTCCGGCTTCTTCCAGAAAGAAGGGAATTGTGCTTGCGGTGCTGGCCGGAGTGCTTATGTCCCTGTTCTACAGCTTCGTGGCAAGGGCAATGGACCTGGAGAACTTCGCAAGTCCGGCTGTCGGCAAAGCGACACCTTACACAGCCATCGTCATCTTCTCCCTTGGAGTACTTCTGAGCAACTTCATTTTCAACACCATAGTGATGAAGAAACCTTTCGTGGGAGAACCGGTCTCCTATTCCGAGTATTTCAAAGGCAATTTCAAAACCCATCTTGTGGGCGTGCTCGGCGGCTGCATCTGGTGCCTCGGTACCGCGTTCAGCTACATCGCCTCAGGCAAGGCCGGAGCATCTGTTTCCTACGCGCTCGGTCAGGGTGCACCTATGATTGCAGCCATCTGGGGAGTCTTCATCTGGAAGGAGTTCAAGGGCTCAAACAAACTCGTCTATGGACTTCTTACCCTGATGTTCATACTCTTCATCTGCGGTCTCGGATGTATTATTGCGGCCTCTTAATTTCTTGGTTATGAAAAAGTTATTGTTAATTCTGGCAATGGTGGCCTTTTCCTCGTCCCTGATGGCCCAGACAGGAAGCATCAAGGGTGTGATTTTAGACGAAAAAGGTCAGCCTATGGCGGGCGCAGCAGTGGTTGTTCCCGGCACTCAGAAATATGCCATCACGGAGAATGACGGTACTTTCTCCATTCCTGCAGTTCAGGGCGAGACTTTGAACATCACTTATCTCGGCTACGACGACCTGAATGTCAGCGTCACCGCGGAAAAGAACTACAAACTGACTATGACTCCGTCCGCAGCCACCCAGCTGAATGAAACCGTTGTCATAGGTTACGGTACATCCACCAAGAAGGAAATCACGGGTTCAGTGACGAGTCTGCGCAGTGAGGACTTCGACAAGGGTGCCTTCAACGACGCATCCGCACTTCTCCAGGGCAAGGTGGCTGGTCTGTCCATCACCAATCCGAACGGAGCCGACCCTAACGGTTCTATGGAAATCCTGCTCAGGGGAACCAACACCCTTTCCGCAGGTCAGGGGCCGCTTGTGATTATCGACGGAGTGAGCGGTGCAGACCTGAACAGCATCAACTTCCAGGAGGTTGCCACAATCGACGTGCTCAAGGACGGTTCAGCAGCTGCCATTTACGGAACGAGGGGTACCAACGGAGTGATCATAATCACCACCAAGAGAGCCAAATCCGGCAAGACCTCAGTGGAATATGACGGTCAGGTTTCAGTTCAGAGCGTCCTTTCACGCGCCGTACCTATGACTGCCGAGCAGTTCAAGTACACTGTGGACAACTATGTCCCGACAGCTGCCGCATCCCTCTATGGGGCCGAAACGGACTGGTTCGAAGAGGTGACCCGCACTCCTGTCTCACACCGCCATTCACTCGCAGTCGCCGGGGGTTCCGAGAACTTCTCACACAGGACCACTCTCAATGTGGAGCAGAACCAGGGCCTTCTCAAGAACAACGATGCGAAGAAATATCTCATCAAGACCAATATCCATCAGGAGGCTATAAACGGCTGGCTCACATTTGATTATAATATAAGTTATGCAAAGAGGAAGTACAACGGCACCCGCACGGGCATCTTCCGTCAGGCCTTCTTCCACAATCCGACCGAGCCTGTCTATGACGAGAACGACACAGCCCACGGAGGCTACTACACCATCTCCTCTATGGACTACTACAACCCGGTGGCAATGCTCAAGGAGCGCAACAACAACTACGATGTGGATCTGGTGTCCGCAAACACCCGTGCCACCCTCAACATCCTGCCGGTCAAGGGTCTCAAATGGGACAATTTCGTGAGCTGGACTATGAAGAATTCCCGCTACACGGACTATAAGACCAAGTACTATCCGGGAGAATGGGGACTCAATGGCTCAGCCGAAATCGCCAACTCCAGAACCTCCGACGTGCAGTACGAGAGCACCCTGCAGTATGCCAACACGTTCGGTGACCATTCCGTGCAAGCCATCCTGGGCTATTCTTACGAGCAGAGCGTTTCCGACAGTTCGGATATGTACAACTACGGCTTCGACACCGACTGGTTCGGTGTGAATAACATCGGGGGAGGCAAGGCCTTACTCACAGGTAATGCTTCCTTAAGTTCCTACAAGGAATCCAACCGCTACATAGCTTTCTTCGGCAGGGTGATGTACAACTATGCCGAGAGGTATATGGCATCCTTTTCCCTGCGCCGCGACGGTTCAAGCCGTTTCGGAGCCAACAACAAATGGGGATGGTTCCCGGCAGTGAGTCTGGGCTGGCGCATCAGCCAGGAGGGATTTATGGAGAACGTGAAGTGGCTGGATGAACTCAAACTCAGGGCCGGATTCGGAATGACCGGAAACCAGGATTTCGCCAACTACAAATCCCTCTTCCTGGTCAAGACCAACGGCAATTTCTACTATGACGGCACCTGGTCCACGGCCTACGCCCCTGCCAGCAACGCCAATCCTGACCTCTCCTGGGAAAAGAAATCCGAGTTCAACGTCGGTCTGGACTTCTCCTTCCTCAAAGGCCGTTTGGGCGGTACCATAGATTACTATTACCGTCTCACCACCGACCTGCTCTACAACTACACCGTTCCTGTGCCGCCTTACGACTACAACTATCTTTTCACCAATGTCGGCAAAATCAGCAACAGCGGTATAGAAATCACCATCAATGCCATTCCGGTGCAGACCAAGCACGCCAGCTGGCTCACTACCCTGACCTTCTCGCACAACACCAACAAGCTCGTGTCCTTCACAAACGAGCAGTTCTCCGGTCAGGAATACCGCATAGGCTGGCTCAATTCTCCTCTTGCCTGCTACAGCCAGAGGCTCATAGAGGGCGAGAGCATAGGCACTTTCTACGGTCCTGAGTACGAAGGCCTCCGCAGCAGCGGTTCCATCAAGGTGACCCAGACCAACGAAAAGGAATGGGTGAAACTCGGAAATGCCTATCCGATTTGCGACCTGGGATGGAGCAACAATGTGAAACTCTGGGACTTCTCCCTCAGCGCCACCTTCAGGGCATCCATAGGCGGCAAGGCTTTCAACCAGATGCGTGCTGTCTATGAATCCGTGAACGAGTTCGGACTCAAGAACGTGCTCGCAAGCTGGCTGGACGAGCCGGAATTCACCGGCAGGGTGGTCTATTGCTCTAAATATCTGGAAGATGCTTCCTTCCTCAAGCTGGATAATCTCACTCTTGCGTACAATGTGCCTTTGAAGAACCGCAAAGTGGTGAAATCCCTCTCCTTCTCCCTCACCGGGCAGAACCTTTTCACACTCACAGCCTACAAGGGAGTGGACCCTGAAGTGTCAAGATCGGGCCTCACCCCGGGTATCGAGGGCTTGAGCTACTATCCGCGCACGAGGGTATTCACCTTCGGAGCCAGCATCAAATTCTGATAGAATCTCCCAAAAGAAATTAAGATGAAAAGAAATGTCATAATGATTGCAGCACTTGCAGCCTTTGCTGCAGCCTGCACGAATCTGGATGAGGAGATCTATTCCCAGATTCCAAAGGAAGAGTTCCTGAAGGAGGATTCCAACGTGGCGCTCTACACCGCCAGACCGTACACCGCCCTCCAGAGCTGGGGCTCCGAGCAGAGTATGCTCACTATGATTATGCAGCTCACCGACGAGGTAGCCATTGCGAAGGCCTACAACGGCAGCTGGGGTGAGCCCCGCTATACGGAATTGCAGAAACACACCATCACTGCGGGCAACAAGCTCGTGCGCTGTGCCTGGGACTTCTGCTTCGACGGCATTGCCGCCTGCAACGACGCCCTCAACGAGCTTCAGAAACTCCAGCAGTCAGAGACTGTGCAGAGGAATATAGCCGAAATCAAGGTCCTCCGGGCCTATTACTACCTGCTTGCAGTGGATTGCTGGGGCACCGTGCCTTTCTCCATAGACAAAAACTCCACAGACTATCCTGACCCTAAGGACAGGGCCTTTATGCTGCCTTTCCTGGAGAAGGAACTCAAGGACAATATGGATTTGCTTGACGACACCGTCTCATCCAGGACTTATGGCCGTGTGACAAAATATGTCGCACAGTTCATTCTCGCCAAGATTTACCTCAACTCGGAAGAATGGCTCGGAACTCCGAGATATTCCGAACTGGAGAGCATCTGCAAGGATATTATGGGGAGCGGACAGTTCAAGCTCACCGACAATTACGCAGCCAATTTCGCCATCCACAACGAGAACGGCCCGGAAGCGGTGTTCGCCATCCCGCACAGCAGCGTCTATACCAACAACGCCTTCTATATCTATGTGATGACCTTCAACGAGGACCTCCAGACCTGCTTCAACATAGGCGAGAGCTGGAACGGTTCGATGATAGCACAGCCGGACTTCTTCGATTCCTATGAGGCCGGGGACAAGCGCCGTGACGACACCTGGCTCCACGGACAGGTCTATACTCCTGAAGGCAACAAGTATCAGTACAAGGTGATGACAGATTCAGGGTTGCAGATGGTGGACTACATCCTCAATCCTTCTCCTATTGACCCATCCAAATTCAGCGACGGTCTTTCCCGTCTGGACGGTGCCCGCATCATCAAGTGGCCATATCAGACTGACGGTACGCTCACTTCCTACAGAATTTCGATGGAAAACGATTTCTATCTTATGAGGTATTCGGATGTGGTGCTGATGTACGTGGAGGCACTTGTGCGCCAGAACAGGGCATCAGAGGCAGCTGACGTGGAAGAATTCAAGAAAATCCGCCGCAGGGCAGGTCTGGAGCCTATGACGGCTGCCGATCTCACCCTGGACAAGCTGCTGCTGGAGCGTCAGCACGAACTTGCACTCGAAGGCTGGTCCCGTCAGGACCTCATACGTTTCGGGAAATACACCCGCGCCTGGTGGGCAAAGGATGAGGGCAAGCCTTATATGAAACTTCTCCCTATACCTGATATCCGCAGGGGAGACAATCCTAAACTCGGTCAGAACGACGGGTATTGATATTAAACCCGGTCAGAACGACGGTTATTGACAAAAATGATAAGATTATGAGAATCAAGACTATATTCACATCTCTGCTGACAGCTTCCTTGCTCATTTCCTGTACCGCTGAAAAGCCTGCGGCAGAAAAGGAAATCTCCTACGAGCAATTGCGCAGCAAAATCGCCGGGGCCTGGCTGGGACAGATGGTCGGCAATATCTACGGACTCGAATATGAAAACAAATTCATAGAAGAACCCGGGGAAGGGCCTTTTGTCTGGAACAAGGCTATGCGCAAAATGACGGCAGTGGACGGGGCTTTCTCCGATGACGATACCGATGTGGAGTATATGTACTTGATAATGATGGAGAAGAACGGAGTGCGCCCGACCTACGCCCAGATGCGCGAATGTTGGATGTACCATATCCGGGACAGGGTGTGGCTGGCCAACAGGGCTGCCCTGGGAGCAATGCACTACGGTCTCACTCCGCCTTTCACCGGGTCTGTGGAAAACAATCCGCACTGGTTCCAGATTGACCCTCAGCTCATTAACGAAATCTGGGCCTACACGGCACCGGGAATGGTGGACTACGCTGCTGGAATTTCCGAGTGGGCGGCCAGGGTCACAAGCGACTCCTGGGCCACATCCCCGACCGTGGTCTATGGGGCTATGTATGCCGGTGCATTCTTCGAGTCGGACATACGCAAGCTGATGGAAAATGCCCTGAAATGCCTCCCTCGCGATGATCGCTTTGCACAGACGGTACGCGAGTGTATGGAACTTTATGATGCGGATCCGTTGGACTGGCACGCAGCCCGCGCCTTCATCGAAAAGAAATACTACGAAGAGGAGGATTCATTTTCCAAGACAATCTGGAATGCCAACCTGAACGGGGCTATGGGTATGCTTGCCCTGCTCTATGGTGAAGGAGACATAGAAAAGACCCTGAACATAGGTTGTGCCCTCGGATTCGATGCCGACAACCAGACTGCCACCACCTGCGGCATTCTCGGAATCATCAACGGAGGCGAGTCTGTGCCCACTTCCTGGTCTATGCCATTTGCACACTGGACCAAGCCTTTCAATGACAGGTACATAAACGTAACCCGCTACGACCTCCCGGACGCATCCATAGAGGACATCATCGACAGGACAGTGGCCATAGCAGTGAAGGTCGTTGAGGAGAATGGCGGACGAACCGAAATCCGTGACGGACAGAAGTGGTTGGTAATCAACACATCCGCCAAGTTCAATGCTCCTCTGGAATTCTGCGTGGGACCCGCTCCGAGACTGGTGGTGGGGGAGAAGGCCGATTATGACTTCGCCTGCGTGACCAACAGGAACTGCGAATGGAAAATGGTGGACGGAAAGCTTCCGGAAGGTCTGAAATTCAGCAAAGGTAAACTCACGGGAGTGCCAGAGAAAGCTGGCAGGAGTCAGATAAGACTTGCAATTTCGAATGGAAATCAGATTCTGGAGAAGGATTTCGAACTCGTTGTAAGGGGCAGGAACATTGCCCGCAGCGGCAAGATAGTCTCCAGTGTGAGCGAAACCAATTTCGAGGTGCTGGATTCCTGCTGGCTCACCAATTCACGTGAATGGTACGCACGCAGCGTAGAAGTAATCAATGACGGAGTGCTAACGGGTCCCAACTCGGTGTTCTGCAGCCTGCAGGCCAAATCCCTCGAGCCTCGCCGCGACTGGTTCGGCTATGTATGGGATACTCCGCAGAAATTTGACAAACTGGCTTTCCGCTACGGTCCTCTCGAGGAATTCGGCGGATGGTACAGCAATATGCAGGTGGAGATTATGGACGGGGAAGGCAACTGGACTCCGGTCAAGGCCAAAGTCAGTCCGGCTCTCCCTTCCAGCGACCTGGTGTTCATTCAGCCGCACAATGCCGAGTTCCTCTTCAGCTTCCCGGCTGTGGAGAGCAGGGGAGTGAGAATCATCGGGGACGACCACGTGGAGCATCACTGGCACAAATACACCAAGCAGGTTTCCTCTTTCATCAATGTAGCAGAGGTCGAGGTCTATGAGGCTGCGCAACCTGACAAGTGCATCACTATGTCCAAGGCAGTTCTGAGGGACAAAATCGAAGGCGGATGGGCAGGCCAGACCATAGGTGTGGTCTATGGTGCACCGACAGAATTCAAGCACCAGGGCACGCTCATTCCCGATTCCCAGCCCATTTCCTGGGGAGAAGGCTATGTGAAACACTGGTGGGACCGCAAGCCGGGACTATTCGACGACATCTACAACGACCTCACCTTCGCAGAGGCTTTCGATCAGTTGGGACTGGACTGCAGCGCTGCGGACCTTGCCCTGCGTTTTGCCACAGCCGACTACCACCTTGCCCACGCCAATCAGGCAGGCCGCTACAATGTGCGTCAGGGAGTAATGCCTCCGGCCTCTGGACATTGGCTCAACAACCCCCACGCCGATGACCTGGACTTTCAGATTGAGGCTGATTTCATAGGACTAATGGCTCCGGGTATGCTTCCGAGGGCACTTGAGATAGCCGACACCGTGGGACATATAATGAACAGCGGGGACGGTTTTTACGGCGGTGCTTTCGTGGCAGGCTTGTATTCGGCTGCCTTCATACTTGACTCTCCTGTAGCCATCCTCGATGCTGCACTTGCCGGCATCCCTGCGCAAAGCACTTTCTATCAATGCATTGACGATGTGCGCAAGTTCCACGCGAAATATCCTTCCGACTGGAAACAATGCTGGTTCGAAATCGAGAAGAAATGGGGCGCGGACACCGGATGCCCTAAGGGCGTATTCCTGAGTTTCGACATAGATGCCAAGCTCAATTCCGCCTATGTGGCAATAGGACTGCTTTACGGCGGTGGGGACTTTGCCAAATCTATGGAAATTGCCACACGCTGCGGTCAGGACTCGGACTGCAATCCAGCCACAGTGGGCGGAGTGCTCGGAGTGATGTACGGCAAGAGCAATATTCCGGAGTTTTGGAAACAGCCTCTCGAAGAAATCTGGGACCTCGACTTTCAGGGTACGGACGTTTCTCTTGCGAAAGGCTCTGACATGTCTATGCGCCACGCCCTCGAACTCATAGCCGCTGAAGGCGGAAACATTGGGGAGGAGACAGTCGCCATACCTCAATGGCCGGTATGCAAACTGCCTCTGGAGCAGAACTTTACCAATACTTATCCGATTTACAGGGACCAGAAGGATGCCTGGATGGAAAAGGAATACGAATTCGATTTCAGCGGCAACGGCTTCTGCATCTGGGGCAATCTGGTGTGTCTGAGGGGAATAAGCCGGGACTATGCCGACAGGGTGTGCAAGAAACACGTGGGCTCGGAGGTCTTTGCAATGGCAGAGCAGCAGGATGACTATGTGGCTGAAATTGAGGTCTGGATTGACGGCAGGCTTGATCAAGTTTCCGTGCTCCCTATGAAAGGTACATCCCGCAAGCTCGAACCGGCGTGGAAATACCTTATGCCTGAGGGCAGACACCACGTGAGGATGGTGTGGAGAAATCCTAAGCCTGACACCTACCTCTTGAGAATCAATGCTATACAATATTATTCCGAAAACCCGGCTCCAAGCCCGTATTACCATAACTAAGTAATAACCTGCATCATCTTTGACGCAACTTATTATTTTCATATTACTAATGATGAAGTCACGCAATTACATATTTACACTTCTCATACTTGCAGGATGTTCCGGCAGCGGAATACGCTATGGTGAGCAGGTCACCTTGTCCCGCGAGGTCCTGGAAGACAAGGTGCGCGGAGGCTGGTTCGCCCAGACCATAGGATGCACCTACGGCGGTCCGACAGAGTTCAAATTCAAGGGAGGTCTGATGCAGGATGAGCAGACCATTCCGTGGAGCGAGGATTATATCTATGAAACCTTCATCGCGGACCCGGGACTTTATGACGATGTCTATATGGATCTGACCTTCCTCGAAGTGATGGCGGAGTATGGCATCGACGCCCCTGTGGACATATATGCCGAACGTTTCGCAAATGCAGATTACAAACTCTGGCACGCGAACCAGGCTGCACGTTACAATATCCTCAACGGAATCTATCCTCCCGAGTCCGGACATTGGATGCACAATCCCCACGCGGACGACATAGATTTCCAGATTGAAGCCGATTTCATAGGTATGCTCTGGCCGGGAATGCCGGACTGCGCAGCACTCACTTGCGACGGTATAGGACATATAATGAACTATGGTGACGGCTATTACGGAGGGGTTTATGTTTCGGCACTCTACTCCCTTGCATACATCTGCGACGACATCCCGACTCTTGTGAAGGAAGCTCTTGAAACCATTCCCCGTGGCAGCAAGTTCCGCAACTGCATAGAGGACGTGATCCGTTTCCACGGAGAGTACCCCGGGGACTGGAAGCGCTGCTGGTTCGAAGTGGACAAATTGCACAGTTTCGACATCGGGTGCCCGGAGGGGGTGTGGAACGGTTTCAATATAGATGCTGTGATCAATGCGGCATACATAGTGATAGGTCTGCTCTACGGAGAGGGCGATTTTGAAAAGACTATGGAAATATCCACCCGCTGTGGTCAGGATTCGGACTGCAATCCGGCTTCAGCAGCAGGCATACTCGGAGTGATGCAGGGCTATTCGGCGATTCCGGAAAAATACCGCAAGGCTGCTGAGAAAATTGCCGACCTGCCTTTCCCTTACACCAGCCTCAGTCTGAACGAAACCTGTGTGAAGAATATGCAGCTGCTTGAACAGGCCCTGCTCTCCCAAGGATGTGAGTTTGGCCCGGAGGCTGTGTCCTTCGTGGTGCGCAAACCTGAGCCCGTGGCTTGGGAACAGTCATTCGAAGGCTTGGTGCCGGTGGACAAGGTGGTGCTCAAGAAGCGTTTCAATTCCTCTGTCGTGCTTGAGTTCACTGGCAACTCCATAGTGGTGGAGGGCAGCGTGGTCAAGACCGGGCACAGTGACGAGGACTATGTGGCAAGGATTGCGGCCCTGCTCGACGACGAGGTAGTGGAGGTTTTCGCAATGCCTTACGACTATATCAAGCGCAAATATGAAATTTTCTCCAGATACTGTTTTCCTTCCGGCCAGCACAGGCTTGAACTGAGGCTTCTGAATCCTCACCCGGATTTTGAAATCAATGCTCAGGAAATGGTGGTTTACGATGCAGTTAAATGATTGAATGTTTTGATATTGGATAGTCGTAACTAATAATTATGAACAAAGGAATTTCATACATATTGGCCCTGGTCTCCCTGCTGGTCGCAAGCGCAGTGGGCTGCAGTTCCAAGCCCCAGCTTCCCGATGAGCCGGGTCCGTTCCAGAGGTATTCCGAAAACGGGGTGCTCCACAGCGAAATCCTTGGGCAGGACGTCAAGTTTGCTGTGCTGCTGCCTCAGTCCTACAGAGAGGATGCCGACAGATGCTATCCGGTAGTCTATATGCTGCACGGCTATGGGGACAGCTACACATCCTGGAACGGGAAGTATCTCCAAGCCAACACCCGCATTATATCTCTGGAGGAAGCCGGGAAGATTTCTGAAATGATCTACGTCTTCCCTTCCGGCTACAACGACTATTACTGCAATTGGTACAATGGCAAACACAATTATATGGATATGTTCACCCAGGAGCTGATGCCGTTGATTGACAAGAGTTTCAGGACCATCGCAGACAGGGAGCACAGGGCTCTCACAGGCTATTCCATGGGCGGATTCGGGGCTATGGTCCTGGCCGAGAAGCATCCCGAACTCTTTTCCTGCAGCGCACCCCTGAGTATGTCCTTCAGGACGGACGCCCAGTATATGACTGAGCCCGGCAGCGGATGGGACGGACAGTGGGGAAGGATATTCGGAGGAGTTGGAATGTATGGACAGGACCGTCTGACACCTTGGTATCTTGCCCACAATCCTTACCGGCAGTTCTGCGATGAAAACCGTTCCGAACTGGAAAAGGTGAAGTGGTTCTATACCTGCGGGGACGACGAGGAGCAGCTGCTGGTGGCAAATGATTCCCTTCACGTGATTCTCCGCGACCGCAATTTCGCCCACGAATTCAGGGTCGCCAACGGTGCGCACACCTCTTCCTACTGGATGGATGCCCTGAACGAGGTGCTGCCTTGGATAGACCATTGCATCAGCGGGGGTGCGGCCTGGCCGGAATGTTCAAGGGCATCCATTACCAGGAAGGAAGTCACTTTTGCATCAGACGGGACTGCAGCCAGCCAGTCCTTCCTTGCACAGAATCAGGGTCAGGGCGTATTCTTCTTTCACTACGGACTTTCCGAGAGTCAGGTCCGGGATGCGGTTTCGGCAGTATGGACCACCAGCACCAAAGCCTGTTTCATTTGCCTGCCTTGCGACCTCAATCTCAAGACCGCAAGCGAGTGGATGGAGGAATGGTCCGGGAAATACAACATAGGATCGAAGGCGGCCTTCTGCTTCGATGAGGCAGGGAAGCAGGTTTCGGCCATATATTCCGAATTCGACTTTATGGTTTTCGTCAATTCTCCTGCGGTGGGATTCGAAGCCGATGCGCAGCAGAAATACTATTTCGCCCAGACTGACGAGTCACCGTATTACAAGGCTATGGACAATCTTTACCGCTCCTGTAAGCGCAATTCCGCGACATTTGAATACAGGGTCATAGATGACAGTGGGGATGAGGATGCGGACAGGTTGAGGTGCCTGAGCAAACTTGCGAATTATATCCCTTATTGGGGAATGTAAAATGATAACACACACTATTACTAACTTAATTTTTATTGCAATGAAAAAGTTTTATGTAATCGCTGCTATGGCAGCTTTGGCAGTTGTTTCAATCTCCTGCAACAAGAACAACACTAAGCCTGACGGACCTGAGGATCCGGGAACTGTTACCCGTACACACAGGATCAAGACTATGACCAACGACAGCCCGTGGTCAGATGAGCCTACCGTTTACACCTTCTCCTACGATGCACAGGGAAGGGTTGCTTCCGTTGTGAGCAAGAGCGACAACCGTGTCTTCACTTACGAGGGCAGCAAACTCACCATCAAGAACGGTGATGCCATCGAGTACACTATGACTCTCAATGCCGAAGGTTTCGCAACCAAGGTTGAGAATGCGGATCACACTTGGGAAATCACCTATGATGCAAAGGGTTATATGACCAAGGGCGTTAAGGACGGTGTTCAATGCACTTCCCAGAAGATTGAGGACGGCAACATTCTCTACTGGACAAGGTATGACAAGGAGAACGATTTCTGGAGAATGAAGGATGCAACCTATCTTTCAAAGGCTAACAAGGGCTGCGTTCAGACCCACTATGCTGAGGACCTCGGTTTCTCAAGATGGGCTTGGGAGGCTCGCCTCTTCGGCAACACTTCAGTAAATGTTATGGAGTCTTGCCGCTGGAAGAACTTCGGCGATGTGTATGCCGAAAAGACTGCTGTCTATACTTACGAGTACGATGCCAACGGGCTCATCACCAAGGAGACCAAGTACTATGGCGTTTGGAACGAGACCGACACTACCGGAATGGAACTTGACGATGCTCAGATCTTCACTTGGGAGGAAATCAAGTAAATCCGTCCGAATGTTTTCACGGAACGCCCGACAGCTTCGGGCGTTCTTTTTGCAGCACTGCATTCATATTGCACACGAGGCCGGTCTCACGACCAGCCTCGCATTGTATAAAAAAGGTATTATCTGTTTAATCTATAGGCGGCGTTATTTATCTCAAACACCATACCAAACAGGGAACCATTATAGATTCTGACTTTCGACAAACTGTTTTTCCCTGATGATGTGTCCGATGGTCCTCGGTCCGTCATCCTTGTAGAGTACCTTTATGTAAGCCGCATCCTTGAGCAGGTCGATATTGCCTATTTCCACATCCACCGGTTTCACTCCGCACCTTTTCTCGATGTCTGCAAGCAATTCCTCCTTCTTTTCCGGTAAAATCAGGTCCAGACGGTCATAGAGGATGATTTTTGACGAATCGGCCTTGGACGGACGTATGACTTCCAGAGCAAGAATCAGCAATATGGTAATGATATTGGCTGCAGCGGCAAGCGCAAGGGCACCGGTATTGAGGTAGTAGCAGGCATTCACCGCATCAATCGAATATAGAGGAGCGAGTCCGTTCACAGCTGCCAGAGCAATAATCACGAAAAGATAGGTCATCTCCCTGATGGGCACGGTCTCGGTGCGGTAACGTATGATGCCGAAGATTGCGAAAAGTCCGAGGGTGAGTCCCACTCCAACGTCCACCCTGCCCATAATGTAGAGCAGCAGGAGCATTGCGGAAGAAAAGGCCGTGAATGTGAAGAGATAGTCCCTGCGCCGGCTCTTTGGATAGTAAAGCAAACGGACTATGACCCAGCAGGAGAGCAGGTTGAGAAAGAATCTCAGGGCCAGTTCCGTCAGGTCCTGCGCAGTTGTCATAGTGGGGTCGGCAAGGTTCTGTATGCCGAGGAGTTCGCTCTCGTCGAGAGAGGCAATGGGGGTTTGAATGATATTCAGCATTGTCTGTTTATTTTTTCTATTAGTCTGACTTTTTCCTTGAAACGGCCGGCTCTGATGCCGGGAGTGGTCATAGTGATGCCTGCGCAGTACTTGCTGATGCGGCAGGGGAGTATCCTGTGACGCAGCAGAATTTCTCTCATACGGCTCCCGGCCCGGCCGTCCTGTTTGAGTTCAATGATGACAGCCCTCCCGAGTCCGGCCTCCATTCCTGTGCGGAAATTCCTGAATCTCACATCCATATCTATTGTGAGTCTTTCGCTGCGTTCCGGATTGACGAGGGTTATGCGTTTGAAGGCGGTGCCGAGTGTAGCCCCGAGGGAGCCGGCATCATATAAGCATCGCTCCCCAAGCCAGGCGGTAGCAACTTCGTCTCAAGTATAGTAAGGATAGGCCCCTTCTGTGAGTTGTATCCTCTTTTTCTTTGTGCGTGAGTGGTTGTTCTTGTTCTTGATTTCGAGGAAGCAGACTCCGGAGGAGGAATAGCGGCGTGTGCGTATTTTCTGCCTCACCAGTTTTCC